>NZ_JAOWGQ010000009.1:0-216 GCF_030333085.1 Citrobacter sp. Cpa228
TGGTGCATCCGGGAGGATTCGAACCTCCGACCGCTCGGTTCGTAGCCGAGTACTCTATCCAGCTGAGCTACGGATGCATCAGGGAAACTTACTTTACTGCAGATTTGATGTCGCTGCTAAAGCGCTATCAAGTAATATGGTGCATCCGGGAGGATTCGAACCTCCGACCGCTCGGTTCGTAGCCGAGTACTCTATCCAGCTGAGCTACGGATGCAA
>NZ_JAOWGQ010000010.1:0-314 GCF_030333085.1 Citrobacter sp. Cpa228
CCGACCGGGGCCGCCAGCAGTTCCACCTCCTCCCCTTCATAGCACCAGTGGCATCCCAGCCAGCCGGTAAAACGCCTGCCGTTAATGCGCCCGGTCAGATACCAGGCCCCGCACAGCGGCCTGTCATAGTCCTGCAGCAGGGCCGAGGCTGTCCCTCCCGAGCCGCTGGCCGCCCAGACCACCGCCGACGCCGCCATCTTCTTTTTATAGCGGGCGTAGTAGGCGCTTCCTTCCGGATAGGACAGAACGTCGAAATGCTGCACCACCCGCCGCTGCGTCAGTTTTTCAATGACCCCCCGAACTTTAATCAGCGG
>NZ_JAOWGQ010000011.1:0-419 GCF_030333085.1 Citrobacter sp. Cpa228
GGCAGGCGTTTTACCGGCTGGCTGGGATGCCACTGGTGCTATGAAGGGGAGGAGGTGGAACTGCTGGCGGCCCCGGTCGGTGAGGAGTATCTGGTGTATGCCATCCACAAGCCGGAGGAGCAGTCCCTGTGCATGACGCCGGGGTGTTACCGGGGGAAGAATCAGGCGCGCCGGGCGGCAGTGCGTATCCCGCTACGGGTTTGTTACTTATGTTTTGCCATTTCCATCGCTGCGTTGCTATGTGGTGATGGTTTAGCATCATTTTATGATCCTATGTTCTATTTATTTATAGTTGAAGCAATAATTTTTCTGCTGGTGATGTGTCTGCTTCCCGCAGCGTGGTCAATTTACAAACATAAACCGTTACCGGAAGAAACGCTGTCAGAGGAGATATTCACCCTGCTGGGCTGGGAAAACGT
>NZ_JAOWGQ010000012.1:0-422 GCF_030333085.1 Citrobacter sp. Cpa228
ACGTTTTCCCAGCCCAGCAGGGTGAATATCTCCTCTGACAGCGTTTCTTCCGGTAACGGTTTATGTTTGTAAATTGACCAGGCCGCTGGAAGCAGGCATAACCCCAGTAAGGCCAGAAAAGCTACTGCTATAAGTGAATAAAAATATGGATTTGAGAATGCCTCCCATCCATTATATACATGTATATATAATGGGATAATAATAGTCAGGCACAAATAGCAAACCCGCAGCGGGATACGCACTGCCGCGCGGCGCGCCTGATTCTTTCCCCGGTAGCACCCCGGCGTCATGCACAGGGACTGCTCCTCCGGTTTGTGGATGGCATACACCAGATACTCCTCGCCGACCGGGGCCGCCAGCAGTTCCACCTCCTCCCCTTCATAGCACCAGTGGCATCCCAGCCAGCCGGTAAAACGCCTGCC
>NZ_JAOWGQ010000013.1:0-2182 GCF_030333085.1 Citrobacter sp. Cpa228
TTGGTTTGGTAGAAACGATAAATCGTGCAGCTGCCGCAGTGCAAAAATTAGGCGACACAATGACCGGAAGCCTGACACTCAAGGGTGATTACCGGCTGGGTTTTATTATCCAGAATGAAGATGGTTCTGTCCGTGCTTATATCTTTAAGGACAAAGGTGGCGACGGTATTCGCATCAGTAATGGCGATGATGGCGGCGGTGATTTTGTTTTTGGTAAAAATGGACAGTTTTACTGCCCGGACATTATGCATGTTGGTAATACGGTTGTATGGGGTGACGGCAATATCGAGGGGGCGCGATGGAGCGGTTTGTTGAGCGACTATATTAACTTGCGAGCACCCTATGAATGGGTTAGCCAAAACTTTGTCAACCGTGTACAGCGCGGCGCACAGGCCAGCATGACTATGGACGGCGTACTTGTAGAAGCTCCAGCTGGATGTTTTCTTACGGGGGGAAACGGTAACGAGAGCAATCAAATTGGTATAGCGCTATACCGTTCATTACTAATTTTCCGTAATGGTGGTTGGGTAATAATTGAGGGGTAAAAATGAAACTGATTAATTTACAGCATTACACACCTGATGAATTGTTTTTAGGCGACGGCATTCTGTATTTTATCGATGCCACGGGAAAGGACTGGTATAAATCACTGTCTCAATTCACAAAGAAATACAGCCTGGCTATCGAAAATGATACGGGCGTTATTCGCAGCATTAGCGAAGATGCATCCCGGCTTTATCCCGGTGGTTTGACGGTTGTTGATGTTGACAGTATTCCTGATGGTTGTGACATTTTCGGCGGATGGGTATTTGATGGTATTAAAATTAAACCTCGCCAATATTCACAAGACGAATTGATGGCACAAACTGAAAAAAAGAAAACAGAACTACTGTCTGCCGCAGCTGTTGCTATTGCACCACTGCAGGATGCTGTTGATGAAGGAATAGCGACGGAAGAAGAAACCGCCGCACTGTCAGAATGGAAGAAATATAGAGTAAAGGTTATGCGCGTTGAGAAAACAAGGCCTGAATGGCCTACACCTCCTAACGTTTAGAGATTACAAATCATCCTATTCATCCGGCTTCGGAGGCCATACAGGTTTCTCAAGACTTACCCGGCTGACCAGCACGCTAAAACGTTCCCACTTCTCAAGGCGGCTGATTTCTTCATCAGTCGCCATGCCTAATCTCAAAGCGCGAGAAAGAGGGGCTATTGCCACTTCCGCCGTCGAAAGTAGTTTTTGCTTTTTTTCTGCTGCTAGTAGTTGCAGTTCTGCCGCTGTGTACTCGCGAGGAATGACTTTCTCCCCATCAAATACCCATCCACCAAAAATGTCACAACCAGCCGGAATGCTGTCAACATCAACAACCGTCAAACCACCGGGATACAACCTGGACGCATCTTCGCTGATACTACGAATAACGCCAGTATCGTTTTCGATTGCCAGGCTGTATTTCTTTGTGAATTGAGACAGTGATTTATACCAGTCCTTACCCGTGGCATCGATAAAATACTGAATATCATCACCCAAAAAATACTCGTCAGGAATATAGCGTTGTAAATTAGTTAATTTCATTTTTTTAATCACCAATCGTTACCCAGCCACCATTTCGCCATACTTGCAGAGGACGATATAAAGCGATACCGACCTGATTGCTCTCGTTTCCGTTCCCGCCAGTCAGGACGCAGCCGGAAGGAGCTTCCACCAGCCCGCCATCCATAACCATACTGCTCTGTGCACCACGTTTCACACCAGTAATAAAGTTTTGGTTAACCCATGTTTTCGCATCATTAATGCGATTGGTTATCCAAATATTTATCCAGCCCGAATTACCGTTCTCTCCCCATGCAGTGCCGTAAATATTTGCATCACCCTGGATGATACCCGACCCAAATCTTATATTGGCCTGTGGAATACTGAACTCGCCAGTTTCCAGATTGAAAGTGAATTGTTTAACAGGGCCACCACCCCACGGGACACCAAAAATACGAAACCTTCTGTCAATAAGGTCCATACTCACTGATGCCCCCGTTGTGGTGTTAATAATTGTGTACTGCGGACTGTCTGAACTTGATGTTTTTAGGACGATATCGCTTTCTACCAGCGTCAAGCCTCCAGTCATCGTGTCGCCTGATTTTTGCACTGCGGCAGCTGCACGATTTATCGTTTCTACCAAACCAA
>NZ_JAOWGQ010000014.1:0-303 GCF_030333085.1 Citrobacter sp. Cpa228
CGTTCTTTGTAGTGCTCACACAGATTGTCTGATGAAAAGTAAATAGCAAGGCGTCTTGCGATTGAGACTGACACGTCCCCTTCGTCTAGAGGCCCAGGACACCGCCCTTTCACGGCGGTAACAGGGGTTCGAATCCCCTAGGGGACGCCACTTGCTGGTTTGTGTGAGTGAAAGTCGCCGACCCCAGTATCTCAAAACTTACCTTCGGGTGACGTTTGAGATATTTGCTCTTTAAAAATCTGGATCAAGCTGAAAATTGAAACGACACACTGTTTCATTTCTCCGTAATAAGAAATGAAAAGC
>NZ_JAOWGQ010000015.1:0-203 GCF_030333085.1 Citrobacter sp. Cpa228
CTGGCCGATATGCCACCGGACCCGGTACTGCCCCCGCCAGCTCCGCTGATAAAGGTCAGGGGTGTGGTGACAAACTACCATCAGCGCTGCCTGACGCACTATTTTGACACTAAAGCCTATCCACAGACGTGGGAATATTTCAGCAGGCAGGATGAGAACATGGCGTCTGCCGCGATGGTGCTGGCCTCGACGGGGTCAGCGGC
>NZ_JAOWGQ010000016.1:0-267 GCF_030333085.1 Citrobacter sp. Cpa228
GAAAACGTGGCGGATATTAACCTGGACACGCTCCATAAACGGCGAAAAAAAGAGTGGAAGCGAACGGGGATCCCGCCAAACCCTCTGCGCAAAGGTACTCCCTTTGATTATTCAGGGGGGACACATTGTTTTTTTTATTATTAATACGGATGTTGAATGGTTCTTAACGGCATGGATAAATTATGGCAAATCATAAATGTGACTGTATGTCACAGGGACCGGCATTACTACCTGTACGCTATGCGGTGGTTCCTGAATATATTAAAG
>NZ_JAOWGQ010000002.1:0-223 GCF_030333085.1 Citrobacter sp. Cpa228
TCGGCGAACAGTTCGTCATCTTCTGTCATAGTATTTAATCTTTTAATTCCAGCTAATAGTAATAAAACCACCATCCTGATGTCATTACTCGAACAGATTTCCCGTTCTTTTTGAATTCTTTAATTCTTCTGCGCTTTAATCTCCGCAAATCAATATTGGTCACATTATCCCAGCCAGCAACAGTCAATATCTCCTCCGTCAGCTGTTCTTTCGGAAAGGGATG
>NZ_JAOWGQ010000003.1:0-791 GCF_030333085.1 Citrobacter sp. Cpa228
GACATCGCAGACCTTGATACCCGTACGACAGACAACACCGCGGCAATTGCAACCAACACTACAGACATAGCAGCCAACACTGCAGCAACTGCAGCCAACACTACAGACATAGCAGCCAATACCAGCGCTATTGCTGATAACGCCTCGGACATCGCAGACCTTGATACCCGTACCACGGCCAACACTGCAGATATCGCCGCTAACACCAGTTCTATTAGTGATTTGAGCAATCACGTAGACGATGTTGCAACTGGTTTATCTCAAGATATCGCAAACAGCACTGCTGACAGTAAATCATATACTGATACCGCTACACAGAACGCTATCGACACCGCCAACAGCTATACTGATACCGCTACACAGAACGCTATCGACACCGCCAACAGCTATACTGATACCGCTAAGCAGGACGCTATCAACACCGCCAACAGCTATACTGATACCGCTAAGCAGGACGCTATCAACACCGCCAACAGCTATACTGATACCGCTACACAGAACGCTATCAACACCGCCAACAGCTATACTGATACCGCTAAGCAGGACGCTATCGACACCGCCAACAGCTATACTGATGTCGCTAAGCAGGACGCTATCAACACCGCCAACAGCTATACTGATACCACCACCGCAACGGCTAAAAACGAAGCAATTGCGACGGCAAATAGTTATACTGATGTCGCTAAGCAGGACGCTATCAGCACTGCCAATAGCTATACTGACACCACCACTGCAACGGCTAAAAACGAAGCGATTGCGACGGCAAATAGTTATACTGATGTCGCTAAGCA
>NZ_JAOWGQ010000017.1:0-4478 GCF_030333085.1 Citrobacter sp. Cpa228
CGTAGCTCAGCTGGATAGAGTACTCGGCTACGAACCGAGCGGTCGGAGGTTCGAATCCTCCCGGATGCACCATCTTCTCCTGAATTATTTCCTTGTCTTCCCTGAACAATCCTCAATTCGCTGTCAGCGACAAAATCAATCAATTACGATAAAATAACGTCTGGTTAATCGGCTTGTGAGAAGACGATGTACGAACGTTATGCAGGTTTAATTTTTGATATGGATGGTACCATCCTGGATACCGAACCTACGCACCGTAAAGCGTGGCATGAGGTATTAGGACGCTATGGGCTACGTTTTGATGAGCAGGCTATGGTTGCTCTCAACGGCTCCCCAACGTGGCGTATTGCCCAATCGGTGATTGAACTGAACCATGCCGATCTTGACCCTCATGCACTGGCGCGTGAAAAAACCGATAAGGTTAAAAGCATGTTGCTGGATAGCGTCCAGCCTTTACCGTTGGTCGATGTTGTGAAGGCCTGGTATGGTCGCCGTCCTATGTCAGTAGGCACAGGGAGCGAAAGTGCCATTGCAGAAGCTCTGCTTACTCACCTTGGGCTGCGTCGTTATTTTGATGCCGTGGTGGCGGCCGATCACGTACAACGCCATAAACCGGCTCCTGATACCTTCTTGTTATGTGCTGAGCGTATGGGCGTCGTTCCGGCTCGCTGCGTTGTGTTTGAAGATGCCGATTTTGGGCTACAGGCAGCGCGTGCCGCGGGAATGGATGCCGTGGATGTCCGGTTATTGTGAGTGATGGACTGTCGCTCCTCTCGTTGTTTGCCAGCAGCTTTCTCAGCGCCACGCTATTACCTGGAAATTCTGAAGTTGTTTTAGTTGCCTTACTGGTTTCTGGAGCGAGTCATCCCTGGGTCTTAGTTTTAACAGCAACAATGGGTAATAGCCTTGGAGGGTTAACTAACGTTATCCTTGGGCGTTTCTTTCCGTTGCGTAAAACATCGCGCTGGCAAGAGAAAGCTACTGGCTGGCTGAGGCGCTATGGCGCTGTCACACTATTATTAAGCTGGATGCCGGTTGTGGGTGATTTACTGTGCTTGTTAGCGGGATGGATGCGCATCTCGTGGGGGCCAGTTCTCTTTTTCTTATGCCTTGGCAAAACGCTGCGCTATGTTGTGGTCGCGGCGGTTACGACGCAAGGCATTATGTGGTGGCACTAATAGTGTTGTGGAATAACCTTCAGGGTGACCAATACCATTATGCTAATTAAAACGATTTTGACAGGCGGGAGGTCAATTTGATCCCGGACGTATCACAGGCGCTGGCCTGGCTGGAAAAACATCCTCATGCGTTAGAGGGGATTCAACGCGGGCTCGAGCGCGAAACGCTGCGTGTTAATGCTGATGGTTCATTGGCAACGACAGGCCATCCTGAAGTGTTAGGCTCAGCGCTAACGCATAAATGGATAACCACTGACTTTGCCGAAACACTGCTGGAGTTTATTACTCCACCGGGCGATGGCATTCACAAAATGCTCACGTTCATGCGCGATCTGCATCGCTATACTGCCAGGAATCTTGGCGATGAGCGTATGTGGCCGTTGAGCATGCCTTGCTATATTGCCGAAGGTCAGGATATCGAGCTGGCGCAGTACGGTACGTCGAATATCGGTCGTCTGAAAACCCTTTACCGTGAAGGCCTTAAAAACCGTTACGGCGCGTTGATGCAGACTATCTCCGGCGTACACTACAACTTCTCGTTGCCGATGGCTTTCTGGCAGGCGAAATGTGGCGTAACAGATGGCGATGAAGACGCTAAAGAAAAAGTGTCAGCAGGGTATTTCCGTCTGATCCGCAACTACTACCGTTTCGGGTGGGTGATCCCGTATCTGTTTGGCGCCTCACCCGCAATTTGTTCCTCCTTCCTGCAAGGAAAGCCGACAACGCTGCCGTTTGAAAAAACCGATTGTGGTATGTATTACCTGCCTTATGCCACGTCGCTGCGTCTGAGTGACCTGGGTTATACCAATAAGTCGCAAAGTAATCTCGGAATTACGTTTAACGATTTGCATGAGTATGTGGCAGGATTGAAGCGCGCGATTAAAACGCCTTCAGAGGAGTATGCGGCGATCGGTCTGGAGAAAGACGGTAAGCGCCTGCAAATCAACAGCAACGTTTTGCAGATCGAAAATGAACTGTATGCGCCAATTCGTCCGAAACGCGTGACTCGCAGCGGTGAAACGCCGTCTGATGCGCTTCTACGCGGCGGCATTGAGTACATCGAAGTGCGTTCGCTCGACATCAACCCATTCTCGCCAATCGGCGTAGATGAACAGCAGGTGCGCTTCCTCGATTTGTTCATGGTTTGGTGCGTTCTGGCTGATGCCCCGGAAATGAGTAGCGACGAGCTGCTGTGTACGCGTACTAACTGGAATCGCGTTATTCTGGAAGGGCGCAAGCCAGGCCTGACGTTAGGTATTGGTTGTGAAACGGCTCAGTTCCCATTGCCTAAAGTGGGTAAAGATCTGTTCCGTGATCTGAAACGTGTGGCGCAAACGCTGGACGGCATTCACGGGGGAGAGGAATATCAAAAAGTATGTGACGAACTGGTTGCCTGCTTTGATAATCCTGAGCTGACATTCTCAGCGCGGATCCTGCGGTCTATGATTGATACAGGTATCGGTGGCACGGGTAAAGCGTTGGGTGAAGCGTACCGTAACTTGTTGCGCGAAGAGCCGTTGGAACTGCTGCAGGAAGAAGAATTTATTGCTGAAAGTGTGGCTTCTAAGCGCCGTCAGCAGGAGATTGAAGCGGCAGATACTGAGCCGTTTGGTGTGTGGCTGGAAAAGCACGCCTGATACAAAAGAAAAAGGCCACTCGGGAGTGGCCAAAATTTCATCTCTGAAAACAGGGATGATGATAACAAATGCGCGTCTTTCATATACTCAGACTCGCCCCGGAACAAAGAGTTCAGAATATTTTAAAAAAATTTATCGGAGGTGGCTAAATGCCGTTGTTAGATAGTTTTACTGTCGATCACACCCGGATGGAAGCTCCTGCAGTCCGGGTTGCAAAAACGATGAACACCCCACATGGCGACGCTATCACCGTGTTTGATCTGCGTTTCTGCATTCCGAACAAAGAAGTGATGCCTGAGAAAGGTATTCATACGCTGGAACACTTGTTTGCTGGTTTTATGCGTAACCACCTGAATGGCAACGGTGTCGAGATTATCGATATTTCGCCAATGGGTTGCCGTACCGGCTTCTACATGAGCCTGATTGGAACGCCGGACGAACAACGCGTAGCTGATGCCTGGAAAGCGGCAATGGCAGATGTGTTGAAAGTGCAGGATCAGAATCAGATCCCGGAACTGAACGTCTACCAGTGCGGTACGTATCAGATGCACTCCCTCAGCGAAGCGCAGGACATTGCACGTCATATTCTGGAACGTGATGTTCGCGTTAACAGCAATGAAGAGCTGGCGCTGCCAAAAGACAAACTGCAGGAACTGCATATTTAGTTGTCATGCTGGATGGTGAAGGTCACGCTTCTCATCTGGTCTACAAATAATAGGCTCCAGCCGGTATAAAAAAGCCAGTTCAGATGAACTGGCTTTTTTTTATCAATGCGCGTGGCCATCGCACCTTTAAATGACATCGTCAGAATGTTGTTGTGAGCGCTATTGAATTTTATCTTTATTTTTTATTAAAAATAACACCAATTAATTTGCCAAACTCTCTATAAAAAGAGGTATATTGTCCAAAGATTTCTACGTCTTCTAAGATTTCTGGGGTTATTACACTGACATTGGTACAATAGTCATGTTTTCCCATCATAATCTCACCTTTGTCCAGTATTTTACAATAACTCTCTTGGCTAGTGATGTTAAGGGATTCCAGATAATCTTTTAGATCCTTGATGAAATCCTTGTACTCTGTGGTCGTACTGAGTCCTCTCGAAAGTAGTGCCATTTTATCTGCATCAAAGTAACCGGATTTTACGGCTTCATTCCATTCATCTGGAGTTATTGTTCTGTAAAGGATTGAATCATTAGAATAATGTTTCCTGCGATTGAATATGAATCCATCATGAACACACCATGTTCTTCCAATGTCTTATTAAACAATTGTTGACACTCTGGTTTAGCCATGTGTTTAATGGATTCGAATAATTTACCATCCTTACTGGATCTATCGAAGTCATTTGTTTCGGACAACATTATCCCACTCAACATCTTACTCAACTTTTCTGCTGCGTCAAGCTGATTATGTTGACACTCTGATTTAGCCATGTTCTTAGTGGATTCGAATAATTTATCATTCTTATTGAAGTTATTTGTTTCCAACAACATTATCTCACTCAACTTTTTTGCTGCTTCAAGCTGATTATCTTCGCTAAAATTGTCACGTATTAAACTAGTACCAAGTAGTTGCTCAGCTTCTATACTTGTTCTACTTAGATTTGCCCCGGAAAGGTCAGCATTACTCAAATCCAAATCGCTCATATCACGTCCGCTTA
>NZ_JAOWGQ010000018.1:0-219 GCF_030333085.1 Citrobacter sp. Cpa228
GGTGGGTGATGACGGGATCGAACCGCCGACCCCCTCCTTGTAAGGGAGGTGCTCTCCCAGCTGAGCTAATCACCCACTTCTCAATTTCTTACTCTACACGGCGGAGACTACATAAAGTAGTTGGTGGGTGATGACGGGTTCGAACCGCCGACCCCCTCCTTGTAAGGGAGGTGCTCTCCCAGCTGAGCTAATCACCCCCGCTGTGTGGAGTCGCATTAT
>NZ_JAOWGQ010000019.1:0-296 GCF_030333085.1 Citrobacter sp. Cpa228
ACCATCGCGGCAGACGCCATGTTCTCATCCTGCCTGCTGAAATATTCCCACGTCTGCGGATAGGCTTTGGTGTCAAAATAGTGCGTAAGGCAGCGCTGGTGGTAGTTTGTCACCACACCCCTGACCTTTATCAGCGGGGCTGGCGGGGGCAGTACCGGGTCCGGTGGCATATCGGCCAGCGCTTTTGCCAGCTGCTTTTCTTCACGATACAGTTCTGCCAGCCGTTTTTTATGCTTCTTCCTGCCGTCCGATTCATAGTGCGCAATGGTTTGTCTTAATTTTATCCACTCCCTGCG
>NZ_JAOWGQ010000020.1:0-1479 GCF_030333085.1 Citrobacter sp. Cpa228
TTGGTTTTGGAAGTTTTCCTCAATACCAGACTTTAGGTGATGGACAGCATATTTTTCAGCATGGTTCCGGCGCTGCGAACAGTTCCGGAATAGCCGATATTGTATTCCCGAAAGCATTTACCACGACTAGCAATCTCAACGTAACGGCGACGCCAACATCTCAGCAACCCGCAAACTACATCGTGTCTGTAGGAACCGTTACAACAACAGGAATGCGTTTATATCTGACGGGGGCAAATGCAGGATCAACCCCTGTCGCTGCTGCTATTGGATTTCACTGGAAAGCAGAAGGAAGATAAATATGAAAGTTTTTTACAGTGCCAGCCAGAACGGTTTTTATGATGATAACCAGGCTCTTCCCGCAGATGCGGTCGAAATTGCTGAGTCGCTCCGAACTGAGTTAATTACCGCCCAGAACGCAGGCGGCGTAATCAGACCGGGAAGTTATGGAATGCCGGTGATCATCCCGTCCGCAGATTACGTCCCGGAAGTAACTGAAGAAGAGCAGCGGTGGTTTGCTGAATCCAAAAAACAGTCACTGTTGTCAGAGGCAACCAATCGAATTGGACCTCTACAGTACGCGGTCGATGCAGGCAAAGCGACGGAAGAAGAAGCCGCCGCTTTGATTGCATGGCAGGATTACAGGCTCGATTTGATGCGGGTTGATACGTCAAAACCTGTCTGGCCTACGCCTCCGGGGGAACAGGCCAGTTAACATGCTCAGGGTCGGTTGTCACATCTACCGCCTTAACCTCGTTTTTATAAGCCATCCACGCCAACAGCTTAGCTCTGTTGGCGTCGCTGATTTCATCCAGCATCAACTCAGTACGCCAGTCGAGCATTACCGCGTCAGCGTGGGTCAGTAGTCTCTGTCGTTCGTTCTCTGCCACCTGAACTAACTCTTCATGGCTCGGGGGAGGAATATCCAACCATGTAGGATTACCCTCTTTATCAGCCCCCAGAGTTTTACCTTTTGGCGCTACGCCCGTGTAAATTACCATTGTTTCATCATCAACATCAGCCCCGTTCACAGGCCATGTACCGGCTTCTTCATACGATTCTTTCATGGAGAAGAGGTAAAACGAGCCATTATAAAATTTGTTCATTTTCACCAACCTACGACAATTAAACAGCAATCTTCTAAAGCTCCAGAAGGAGCCCAGTTCTGTATGCTAACGGTAGTATTACTGGCGATTCGCACGTTCATAGCGGCATTGTAGCCAGATGTTGCGCGGTTTCCTGTGGCAAAAAGACCCGCATTAGGAAAGGCATAGGGAAGCGGATATCCTCCATCTACACCACCTCGTGTTTGAATAGTGACAAACTGCACCATAATTGTTTTGGCGTTGCCGTACTGGTCAATGAAAGGGAATTTAAGCAATGTGTTTCCTGTAGCAATTATCGCCTGGAAAAATCCCATATCGGGGATCTGGTTCGGCCACATTCCCACTTCCCTTTTTGCCGCTTCTCCCAATTGAA
>NZ_JAOWGQ010000021.1:0-227 GCF_030333085.1 Citrobacter sp. Cpa228
TTAGCAGAGTATAGTGCGCATCCACGGACGCGGGGTGGAGCAGCCTGGTAGCTCGTCGGGCTCATAACCCGAAGGTCGTCAGTTCAAATCTGGCCCCCGCAACCAATTAAAATCAGAAGCAGTAACGTTACTCGATGGAAGAGTAATGACGGACGCGGGGTGGAGCAGCCTGGTAGCTCGTCGGGCTCATAACCCGAAGGTCGTCGGTTCAAATCCGGCCCCCGCAA
>NZ_JAOWGQ010000022.1:0-495 GCF_030333085.1 Citrobacter sp. Cpa228
TAGGGGAACCTGCGGTTGGATCACCTCCTTACCTTAAAGAAGCGTTCTTTGTAGTGCTCACACAGATTGTCTGATGAAAATTAGCAGTAAGAAAATCTCTGCAGGCTTGTAGCTCAGGTGGTTAGAGCGCACCCCTGATAAGGGTGAGGTCGGTGGTTCAAGTCCACTCAGGCCTACCAAATTCTTTCTGATACCGCGTTGTGAAACGACTCGCATACTTCAGTATGCTTCGCCGCTCCACGCCTTGTCTCAGCAAGAATTAAGGTGAATGAGATAACTACGATGGGGCTATAGCTCAGCTGGGAGAGCGCCTGCTTTGCAC
Source organism: Citrobacter sp. Cpa228 (assembly GCF_030333085.1). NCBI lineage: Bacteria > Pseudomonadati > Pseudomonadota > Gammaproteobacteria > Enterobacterales > Enterobacteriaceae > Citrobacter > Citrobacter sp. Cpa228. The sequence goes on from NZ_JAOWGQ010000022.1 coordinate 323, forward strand.
GCAGGAGGTCTGCGGTTCGATCCCGCATAGCTCCACCATCTTTACTGCAACAATACAAGAAAACTTCAGAGTGTACCTGAAAAGGTTCACTGCGAAGTTTTGCTCTTTAAAAATCTGGATCAAGCTGAAAATTGAAACGACACACTGTTTCATTTCTCCGTAATAAGAAATGA
>NZ_JAOWGQ010000023.1:0-229 GCF_030333085.1 Citrobacter sp. Cpa228
TCGGCGAACAGTTCGTCATCTTCTGTCATAGTATTTAATCTTTTAATTCCAGCTAATAGTAATAAAACCACCATCCTGATTTAAGTAATCGAATAGATCGCCCTTGCTTCTTAAATTCTTTTATTTTTTTCTTGTCGTGTTTCAGAAGGTCAATATTGGTCACATTATCCCAGCCAGCAACAGTCAATATCTCCTCCGTCAGCTGTTCTTTCGGAAAGGGATGTCGTCG
>NZ_JAOWGQ010000024.1:0-268 GCF_030333085.1 Citrobacter sp. Cpa228
GATAGACGAATATGTTATCGCAGTTGCCAGTGATGTTCCGCTGGCGGTGGATGTGCCATTGTTAGATATCAACGATATACAGCAACTTGCTGATTTTGTTACGCAATGGATAAGATGGTAACTGTGGTGTTGTGATGAGCCTGATGCGCTGCGCTTATCAGGCCTACAAAATACGTTCAGCCCGGCGCAGGCCGGATAAGGCGGGACGCTGCATCCGGCGGTTTTTACCCCGCACAGACGCAAAAAAGCCCATCCGTCAGGATGGGCT
>NZ_JAOWGQ010000025.1:0-211 GCF_030333085.1 Citrobacter sp. Cpa228
GACGCGGGGTGGAGCAGCCTGGTAGCTCGTCGGGCTCATAACCCGAAGGTCGTCGGTTCAAATCCGGCCCCCGCAACCAATTAAAATCTGATGTAATATTTTTGCAAAGTGTTTGAAATACGAAGCAAAAAGACGGACGCGGGGTGGAGCAGCCTGGTAGCTCGTCGGGCTCATAACCCGAAGGTCGTCGGTTCAAATCCGGCCCCCGCAA
>NZ_JAOWGQ010000026.1:0-215 GCF_030333085.1 Citrobacter sp. Cpa228
CAAGTAAGAGATGGTGCATCCGGGAGGATTACTCGGCTGCGCCTCGCCCTGCGGGCCGTTGCTGAAGCAACGTTATCCTCCCTGGTGCTCGCGATTATCTCGCAGACCATGAAATAACAGTTTCGCTGTTATCTCGGAGAAGATGGTGCATCCGGGAGGATTCGAACCTCCGACCGCTCGGTTCGTAGCCGAGTACTCTATCCAGCTGAGCTACG
>NZ_JAOWGQ010000027.1:0-674 GCF_030333085.1 Citrobacter sp. Cpa228
TTTGCTCTTTAAAAATCTGGATCAAGCTGAAAATTGAAACGACACACTGTTTCATTTCTCCGTAATAAGAAATGAAAAGCGGTGTGTTCGAGTCTCTCAAATTTTCGCAATCAGAAGTGAAACATCTTCGGGTTGTGAGGTTAAGCGACTAAGCGTACACGGTGGATGCCCTGGCAGTCAGAGGCGATGAAGGACGTGCTAATCTGCGATAAGCGTCGGTAAGGTGATATGAACCGTTATAACCGGCGATTTCCGAATGGGGAAACCCAGTGTGATTCGTCACACTATCATTACGTGAATACATAGCGTAATGAAGCGAACCGGGGGAACTGAAACATCTAAGTACCCCGAGGAAAAGAAATCAACCGAGATTCCCCCAGTAGCGGCGAGCGAACGGGGAGCAGCCCAGAGTCTGAATCAGCTTGTGTGTTAGTGGAACGGTCTGGAAAGTCCGACGGTACAGGGTGATAGTCCCGTACACCAAAATGCACAGGCTGTGAACTCGAAGAGTAGGGCGGGACACGTGGTATCCTGTCTGAATATGGGGGGACCATCCTCCAAGGCTAAATACTCCTGACTGACCGATAGTGAACCAGTACCGTGAGGGAAAGGCGAAAAGAACCCCGGCGAGGGGAGTGAAAAAGAACCTGAAACCGTGTACGTACAAGCAGTGG
>NZ_JAOWGQ010000028.1:0-17697 GCF_030333085.1 Citrobacter sp. Cpa228
GTATATCGTTGATATCTAACAATGGCACATCCACCGCCAGCGGAACATCACTGGCAACTGCGATAACATATTCGTCTATCAGAAGCTATAAAAGCAAAAAACCAGCTATAGGCTGGGTTCTGTAAATTTTTGTGCCGGACTCGGAATCCATATCCACAATTAACACGCTGTTTGTTATTAGTTTTGTCGGTATTTCTCGTAAACAGCGCCCCCACGAAGGGGAAAGTGACTCAGGTAACACGAGAGTAGTTGTGATTTTCAATAATCATCAGCCACATCAATCAGAGCTGGGAACGCTCTCATCAACAGCCGTCAAAAAAACAATGAAAAATACCAATAAAAAAAATATATATGAAAATAAATAATTCAAAATGCACATGCAATAAATATTGTTTATATTAATTTAGTTGTAAAATATATAATCTATTGGTTTTTATAATTAAAATATATTTATATTTTCTTAAAAATTACCATCGCACTTTTTATTGATAGCAAACAAAACCAACTTGATGCAAAGTCTTATGGATTAATATTATCGTATTAATCAATATATTAATATCAAATAGGGATTGTTTATGTTATCCAAAAAACGAGTATTAGCTATATGTATGGCTACGAGCCTTACCGCGCTGATCTGCAGTAATGCACAGGCTGTCGATAGTGGCACCATCACCTTTAATGGACTTATCCTTGCTGACAGTTGTGCCATTGATGTCAACGATTCAGGTAGCAGTACCGCAACCGTTAAAATGCCAGGAACTTACATCACAGATTATACCGGGCCGGACACCGTCGGTGCGGAACAGTCTTTTACGATCAAAGTGTCTGGTTGCGATATTCTGGCAAACCAGATTGCGTTGAATTTCGCTGGCACCACTGATGTCCGAGGTGCGGCAAACGAAGTACTGCAAACAACCGGTACCGCAACCAACGTAGGTATCCGTCTTGCTGACACTACCGGTGGTCGTTCTACTGCCGATGGTAAAATTGTGTTCAATACTGCCAACGCTTTCTGGCAGGACAACAACAATAAGCTGGCAACACCAACCGAAAACGTATTTAACTACACCGCACAAACGGTACAGGTCGGGGACGATGCGCCAACAACCGGTACCTACGCCGCAACCGCAACATTTAAAGTCGCTTATCAGTAACCCGTAAATAAATGGCGGTGCTATACCGCCATTTATTTTGCTTAAGAGAAAAATAATATGAAATATCTTTCTGCTGCTGTCTGCGCCATGGCATTTTTTTCTGTTGCTTCTTTCTGCCACGCAGGTGTTATTTTCGGCGGAACAAGAATTATATACCCGGCAGATAAAAATGAAGTTCAGTTGCCTATCAAGAATAAGGATGATGATACCCGCCATCTGGTTCAGTCCTGGGTATCGCAACCGGACGGTACGAAAGCGCCTTTTATCGTTACGCCGCCGCTTTTAAAGCTCAACGAAAAACAAGAAACGATTCTTCATATTGTTTATACCGGCCCTAAAGAGTTGACTAACGATCGGGAAAAGCTGTTTACGCTGAATATCAAAACCGTCGCTAACGTACCGGAACAATTGCAAGATAAAAGCCGTCTGCAAATTGCCATTCATTCACAGGTCAAATTATTTTTCCGTCCACAAACCTTTACCCAGCACGACGCGGATACGGCATGGGAGAAAGTCACCTTTAGCCGTGAGGGCAATATGCTCCGGGTCAAAAATCCGACACCGTTTTTTATCTCGTTTACTTCGCTAACCGTCGGCGGCAAAAAGACGATGCCGATTGATAAAACACTGACTCCGGCACAGGCGTTGATGGTTTCCCCGCTTTCGAACATGACGATGGTCATCCCGACGGGAGCCACTGGTTCCGTGAAATGGAGCGCTATCAACGATTATGGCGGCACTACAACAGAAAAAATGCAGCCGCTTTAAATGAATGGAACGTCAGGAGGTGTATATGTGCGTAACCAGAGATAGCAATTCATGTTATTTATCATTGATGCTGTCTACGCTAACGTTATCATTGATGGCTGTCATACCCGCCGCAGATGCCCGTGATGAATTCGATATCAACGCATTAGGATTTGGTACGCCGCTGGAAAACAGCGCCACATTGCAAAACTTTATCGATAATAACGCCTTGCTGCCCGGCAGTTGGCTAACGTCCGTTTACTTCGGTGAAGATCTTATCGATAAACGCGTCATTACCTATACCATTAGCGCCGACAAGAAACGTCTTGAACCACAGTTGAGCGTGGCGGATTTGCGTCGCTATGGCGTCAGAACCGATGCGGTCACTGGATTAAAATCGCTCCCGGATGATGCGATAGTCGGCAATATTGCCGACTATATCGATAAAGCCAGTTATTTTATTGACACCGGTTATCAAACGCTGAGCCTGCGCGTTCCCCAACTTTACCTCGACCAATCTGTCCGAAATGGCATCTCCCCGGAACTGTGGGATGATGGCGTTCCGGCAACCTGGCTGAGCTACGATTACCATGGCGGCACGCAGCACACCAGCTATTACGGCGATGATACCTCACATTTTATGAATCTGACCTCCGGGGCCAATTTCGGTCCCTGGCGGCTGTACAATAACAGCACCTGGAGCAATAGCAACGGTTGGGACTCTATTAACACCTGGCTGCAGCGTGCGATCAAATCATGGCAAAGCCAGCTTTACATGGGACAGACCTGGAGCGACGGCGAACTGTTCGATAGCGTCTCTTTTACCGGCGTGAAGCTGGAGACCGATACCGATATGCTGCCCTACAACCTGCAGGGTTTCGCCCCAACGATCTCTGGTATCGCCAACAGCGACGCCCGCGTCACAGTCAAGCAAAACGGCTATGTCATTTATCAAACCTGGGTTTCCGCCGGGCCTTTTGAATTAAAAGATATCAGCCAGGTAACGTCCGGTGGCGATCTGGAGATCACGGTCCGCGAAGCGGACGGCAGCGAGCGCAGCTGGATACAGTCCAGCAGTTCGGTACCGATGATGCTGCGTCAGGGGGCATACAGGTTCAGTTTTTCCGGCGGTCAATATCGCGATAATAATGGCGGTGATGCCGAAGAACCCGGTTTTGTGCAGGGTACCGTTATCTACGGCTTACCCTATGGTTTTACAATTTACGGTGGACAGCTCGCCTCAAATATCTATCTCGCCAGCTTGCTGGGGATGGGTATCGATCTGCATCAGTTCGGCTCCGTCTCCTTTGACGTAACTGGCGCACGTTCCGAAACTCACAAAAACGACAACAGTACGGAACAGGGATTGTCATGGCGCGCGCAGTACGCCAAAAGCTTTGAACCCACCAACACCACCGTCTCGTTGGCCAGCTACCGTTACTCGACCTCCAGCTTCTATACCTTCCAGGAAACGCTGGATCAGCGAGCAAACTACACCGAGGATGAGGATGATATATACAGCTACCGGCGGATGTATAACCGCCGCAGCCGTTGGCAGATTAATATCAACCAGTCATTAGTGCAGTGGGGGTCTCTCTATATCAACGCCTCACAGCAGGATTACTGGGATCTCGATGGTCATGAGCGCACCTTTTCGCTGGGCTACAGCAATTCGCTGGGGCAAGCCACCTATTCGCTCAACTACAGCCAGACATCAACACCCGGTAGCGAGACCGACAAGCAGGTGGCATTTACGCTATCCGTACCGCTGGATGCCTGGATGCCAAACGCTTACGCCAGCTATAGCATCAATCAGAGCCGACACGGGCCAACTAACCACCAGGCGGGGATTAACGGCACGCTGCTGGAAGACAATAATTTAAGCTATTCCGTGACGCAGAGCTACCAGGACGAGCCGTCTCTGTACAGCGGCAGCAGCTCGCTTAGCTATCGCGGAGCCTGGGGGGAAGTCGGTGGCGGTTACAACTACAGCGACAACAACAGTCGCCAGTATAACTGGAGTGCCCGCGGCAGCGTCGTGGCGCACCCTCACGGAGTCACCCTCGGGCAACCGCTGTACGGGGCGTTGGCCATTGTGCATACCGAGGGTGCCAGCGGCATCCAGGTACTGAATGGGAGCGGCATCACTACCGACATGTTCGGCAACGCTATCGTACCGTCGCTGCGAAACTACCGCAATAATCGTATTTCACTAAACAGCGGAACGGCGGAAAACGTCGATATTACCCGCGCGGTGGTACAGGTCGTTCCCACCGATGGCGCCGTCCTCATGGCGACATTTGATACTAAAGTTGGTACACGCGTGCTGGCGACGCTACGGCATCGTGGCAAGCCAGTGCCGTTTGGTGCCATCGTGACCCAGACGAACGATACCGCATCGGAAGGCAGTATCGTCGGCGATGCGGGTGAGGTGTATCTCTCAGGCATTAACGACAAGGCAACGCTGAAAGCACAGTGGGGAGCCGGGGACGATGCGTCCTGCATCGCACAGCTTTCCATAGCCGAAGAGAGCAACACCATCGTGCAAACCGCCCTGGCCTGTGAATAAGCAAGGAGAAAATGATGATACGTAACACTCTACACCGTGCAGCGTCCCTTCTCGCTCTGCTTACGCTGCTGCTGCCCCTGAGCATGGTCCAACAAGCCTGGGCTGCGCCCTGTACAGTCAAGACCAGTTCGCCAGATCAGACCTTAAGCGTTAGCAAAACGAGCCTCATTGGTGAAGATTCCACGGGTTCCAGCCTGGCGCCTTTTACTGCCGATAACTTTTACGCGAACGGCAGCTACGAGTGTCCCGAGGCTCAGGATTCCTTTCGGAGAACAGTGAGCGGCACAACCGCACTGGAACGCAATGAGGAGCCCGGGACGTACTGGTTAGACGACCAGAAAACGTTCTATATTAAAGTGCTATGGGTTCTGCCTAACGGTGTGAAGTATCCTGCCGACCTTGGTGGAACCTATACAAGGAATTTTCGTGAGTACCCTGCAGGCAGCAGCGCCGGCCCTAACCTTGAAACGCAAATATACACTGCCAAACCCGTCGTCCCCGGTGGCACATATAGTATTAATAAGAAGATTGATGTGATCTACCAGGTTCTCGACCCTGGAGGTGACGGGAAATCTTGGATAAACATGAGCCGAAACGCCATTAATATTGGTGAGATCAAAGTTCAGGGATGGTCATGTGATCCGGATTTGGATCAGCCGACGCAAGATCTCGGTTCAGCCATCATTGATTTTAGTATGGAGACCATGAATCAGGGCGGGGAGGAGTACTACAATTATACAGATCAAAGTGCGACGTCTGGTAATGCGGGAAATTTGCCGCTGTTGCTCGTAGGCGTAAAGAACTGCAGCTTCGGCTCCCCCGACAGAAGCCGCGGCCAGGGTGGTCAAAACTATGAGCCCCTGGCCTACTGGGATATATATGCGGATGCAGCTCATGTTTCGCCAGCAGATCCCTCTCTGCTCCTTCCTAACAGCAACAGCACCACCAAAGGATTAGGATTCCGGTTTAGTAGGAAGGGTTATTCCACGATGATCAATTTATTGCAACAGGAACCTACTGACCGTGTTTCTGATTATGTGTTCAGATCTGGAGGGGCACAGAGTGGCTCTGGGATGTCTTTCGGTTTACAGCCCTACATCGCCCCCCTCGGCAACGGCGAGACGCCACAGCCAGGAATACTGAACGGAACGCTCTTTTTTAAGGTTGTATATTACTAATTTTCATGACCCAGGATGACGTGCCCGCGCCAGGCGATTTACCGGTATTTTTATCACTGCGGTGTCAATATCGTCGATTAATGTCAAGGAGCTATGATGTTAAAAAATAAAACCTTATTTAGGCTAATAGCCGGTGTGCTTATCACTCTTTTTAGCCTGGCGGCGCAAGCCTCCGATACCTTCAAGCAAGATTTTACAGTCCGTATCTACGAGGAGAGTTGCAGTCTTAACGTCAATGGCAGCGGCAGTAACCAGGGTACCGTCGCAATGGCACTCTCCTCCACCTCAGATTACACCGGCCTGTGGTCAGGGGGCGCAGATACAGACTTTTATATCCAGATTAAGGGCTGTGACCCAAGCTTAAACACATACAAACTTGACTTCTTCAATGGCTGGTACCATGGCAGTGCGTACCCAGACCCAGGTTTAAGTATGCCCGTATGCAGGACCGCACTACCACAATGTTATTTAGTGTTGCAATCCACCAATCCGGGCATCGGAATTGCGTTCTTTTACGTCTCGTCTGATAGCGAGGTGGCGAAGTGCAACGATGCTCAGAAAGTAGGATGGATGGAGGCCGATAACGAGGGCACAAGTTGCCCGCAGACGATTGACGACGCAGCCATGCTCCACTACCGTGTTAAAGCCGTTCAGGTTACCGATGACAAGCCGCAGCCCGGCCCGTACCAGGCTACGGTTATGTTTATTGTACATTACATGTAAGCGTTACTGGCAACCATACTGCGATCGCAAAGGCCGGTATTGCTGATTGGAATACTATGGCCCGGTCAGGGCACCAAATTTAGAGAAACCTGCTTTCGGGCAGGTTTTTGCTTTTCCCGGTAAGGCTTCCAATGGGTTGAGTAGTCATGAATAACCTGGGGTTTTAGGGGGCTTCTGTGGCCACTATCACCGTTCATTGTCCTCGCTGTCAGTCAGCTCTGGATTATCGTCATGGTCAGAACCCTAAAGGTATTGACCGCTTTCGATGTCGCGAATGCCATCGGGGATTTCTGCCCACTTATTCTTCAGAGGCCAGAAAAGAAAGCCTGGCGTTAAAGAGCACATTACCGATGACTTTCAACGGTATAGGCGTTCGGGATACCGCAGGAGTGCTGCAAATCGGCATCAATACCGTTATCCACACTTTAAAAAACTCTCGCCGAAACGAATAACGTCTTCGCCCGTCACATCATGCTGATGTGGCTCTCATCTGCGAACCTGATGAGCAATAGGGTTTTGTGGGCAGCAAAGCCCGACAACGCTGGCTCTGGTACGCATATAACACCAAAACAGAACGCGTGTTAACTATACGCCAGAACAGAAAGCGATTACCCAGGACAGATATAAGCAAGGTGGTTCCCCGCATGATATCGCCCGAAGTGTCTGAGTCTATACAAATAAAATCAGGTAAATGCAGAAGGGGACCTGACCAGATTCACCTGCTTCGTATATATGAAAGGAGGTGATGGAGTGTGTTTCTTAAGACCGGATGCAAACTGTCATGATGAATTTACCAAAATGTATACATGACGGGGTTAATGCTCATTGTTACTTTGTAGCTCACTGTGTAAAGCCACAGTGACCGGAGGCGAATGAAGAGAAATACTCATGCTGGATGGCAGAAGCACGGTAATGACATCAACTGTCAAAGCGACCAGAAATCTACCGGAACCCCAGAAAGCAAAAAACCAGCCGTTAAGCTGGTTTCTTTAAATAGTGGTGCCGGACTCGGAATCGATCTTTTGTTTTATCTTTATGATTTATAAGTAAAATTTTTGATGTGATTATATTTATGCCCTCATTTGTACCCTCATTCCCGATTGGTATGAATCCGAAACCCGAATCGGTGACGATAAGTGGGATACTCGCCTCAGGCTGATGTGTTGATACTTTATGATGGTCCTTTGTCTGGTGACGCTCCTGGTGCGTTACAGAATCCAGTAACAAACCACCAGAAGAAAAGCACCAGGAACGTCAGTATCATATTGTCCATAAGCAGGCGAACCTGGCAAGGGGTTTGTTTAACTCTGCACTGATACTGACATTTCACATATGTGCAGGCCCCTGATTACTGTCCGGATGCCAGCATTCCAGGGTAGTGACGTGCGATGATGTCATTCAGCTTATCGACCAGTTCTTGCCGCTTAAAGGTGATATGAGCAGTTCCCTTCTGAAAGTATTTGATTGCAAACATCTCATCCTCGTAACGATTGCTGTGCCTGTTTTCATGGATATGATTGGCGAGACGACGGGTGACGTCGGCACGGTTGTCGGGAACCGGTTTTCCGTCCAGAAGCATCAGCATCCGCTCAAGGTCAGCTAACCGATCGCGTTGCCAGCCCCAGAGAAGCCCAAATCCCCACCGGTCACATTTGACTAGCCCACTGACGATGATTTTCCCTCCAAATTTACAGGGGCTGTTCGTCTTAAAATCCCAGCTCAACCCTTTGAAGACGTTAATGACACCCCGCTCAAACACATCACCTTTATTCAGATACAGTTGCTCAAAAGTGCTCAGAATGTTGGCTTCGCTGACTGCAGGAATGTTCTCCCCCCCAAGATTTCTGTACCACTGATCACGAGCCTGAGCGTCCATGATGGAAAGCATCCCTGACTTTTTCATTAAATCGCGCCATATACCACGATCGAGATTACGGGTAATGGCTTTCATCGCTGTTTCTGGTTTTTCCATCAACCAGCAACCACGGCGGAATTCCTGCTTCATGGCCCAGTCCAGAGCGGTTTTACCGCCAATACTGCGGGTCAGTGTTGCAATATCGCTAAGTTGTTGCATGAGCACTTCAATCTGCGCCAGCGCCGCATTACGTCCGGTGACGATGCGCTCAATGCTGGTGGAGCAAATAACGTCTGTGTGGCCGGTTAATACTTCGGGTTCGTTAAGAGTAAGGTCTGACATCATTTATTTCCTTATATAAAGCAAAGTGCCAGTCGGTGAGGGCTGGCGCTTATGGGTAAGTGATGAGTACGGACAGGTAATTAATCTGTACTGGTCTGCTGCAGACGCTGAAGATCGCGAACATCCCTGAGTGCCTGTTCAATCCATGGCAACAGCACGGCTGAATCGGTATTTACTTCGTCGTTATCGAAGATAATCCCGCTGTCGCAACAGATGTTGTCCTGCAGCAAGCAAATCAAAATATCGAGAGCGGTTTCAGTGGTTAATTCTGGCATGTGAAAACCTTGTGGTGATTGAGGTGGGGTTACCAGTCGAAAACGTCAAAGCCGGGCAGCACTTCGCCAAAGGCATCCAGATGAACAATGCCAACGGCGTAGCGACGGATAAGCGTTATCACTAACCGGCGGCAGGCTTTCGACAGTCCGAGGCGTTTGAGCCGTAATACCGGAAACGACCAGGCATACAGGCGAATCAGATAACCTGAACCAGTGTACATAATCCATTCCGACTCGCCGAAGTCTTCGCGCTGATGTGACAGGGCGTACAACAGTGAATTGTCTTCCTCCGTGAGGTGCGCAGTACTGCAGCACATCCCCGGTAATGATGTAAAAGGGGGCCGTGGGAATTCAACGGCGATCTTCCCAGGTTCATCCGCGATCCGCAGTGAGCAGCCGTTCTGGTTTACCGCGGCGATCAGTTCGGACAATTCAATACCATCGACATCCACTGCGATACGCCCCATGTTGAGGGCCAGAACGTTGATGGCATCAGCTTCCACGTTGAGAGACAGCTTCATCGGGTCATCTTGCTGTATTTGCCTGTAGTGATATCTGTCACCGCTCTGTAGCCGTTACGTGTCATCAGTCCACAGGCCTTACGGGCGCGGAGAATATCGATACTGCTGATAAGCGGTGACTGCTCTGTAGTGCTGGATCCGTAACGGTCAGTGCGTACCAGATCGTATTTTTCGACGATAAAATTGACGGCATCACACAGGGAAATACCGGCGTCAATGTGCTCCTGAATCACGTCGTCGTTGCCAAACGGCGTGTCGTTTAGCGCCAGACCGTAGTGATGATCCAGCAGGTGGCTCAGAAGTCGCTGCCAAATCTCCACGGGTGACAGACGTGGAGAAGCCTCCCGTGCCGGGGATACGGGTTGTGTTTGCATAAGGGGTATCTCGTTGTTGAAGGGGTAAAAAGAAAGGTGTTGCGGGGGTTATGACGTTACTGATGGTGTCGGATAAATCGCTATATAGATATAGCCATGCGATCCGAGTGAGTCAGCCTCGCAGGTCAGTCCCTTTGCATACAGCGTGACGCAGTGCTGATGGCGGGGACTGAGTTCGCCGGAAACCAGCATCAGTTCCATTTGCTTCAGCAGTACCGGAAACGCTTGGTCGAGATGGCGCAAATCCGCGTCGGTGAATGTCCCGGTGATGCTGGCGCGGTCGGCCAGATAATGCAGCCGGTTGCCTTCCTGTACCAGCCGTGCACCGAAGCACGGGGTGATATTACGTTTCAGTCCCCACCACGGTTCAGAAATATGATGATTTGCCGGCAGTGTTTTATTCAACAAGGTCGTGCTCCTTGAATATGAGTTAACTGAGGGTGACGCTGCGCAGAACGACATACGGGCCGTTGCGGTCCTGGCGACGTTCAGCGAACACGGCCAGGACGCCGCTGATATCCTGGACCTCCTTCCCTGCATAGTGGCAGACGCTGCCGGACCAGGCGTATTTTCCGGAACAGAAGCGAAACAGCCTGGACTCAGGATGCTGGCGATATAGCGCCATCGCCTGACGTTTGCTGATAATCTTCATCGCTGCTCTCCTTACAGCCAGCCGCGTTCAGCGAATGACACTACTTCCATGCCGCCAACCACCAGATGGTCCGGCAGGCGGATATCCACCAGGTCCAGTGCCTGCTTAAGACGTTCCGTGAGGCGGCGGTCAGCCTGGCTGGGCTCCGCCAGGCCTGACGGATGGTTATGGGCAACGATGACGGCGGCTGCGTTATGTTTCAGGGCGGCTTTCACCACTTCCCGGGGATGGACTTCGGTATGACTGATAGTGCCGGTGAACAGTATCTCGTGGGCAATGAGGCGGTTCTGGTTGTCGAGGAACAGCACCATAAACACTTCGCGCTCTTCCCCTGCCAGGCGCAGACGCAGCCAGTCCCGGGTGGCACCGGCGGAGGTGAAGGCCACACCGGGTTCACGCAACTGGCGCTCCAGCAGGTTCATTGCCCGCCGTAACGTTCGCCGGGCATACGGGGACAGGGGGACTTCCTGGTGTGGTGAGGTCAGTGACGGGAACATATCAGGCTGCGATGACGTGGGTAAGGGGGCCGGATTCGTCATGGTTATTCCCCTAATCAATGATACGCATAATTGCGTGGCAGTCCGGGTGCAGCAGGGCATAGTCCCGCAGGCGATAATAGTGCTCCGTCATGGCATCGCATTCGGTGCGGCAGGCGTGATGACTGTAAGCGATAAGGCAGACGGCTATCCCGGCAGCCTCAGCGCTCATCTCTGCGCCGTTACCGTTCATGCTGTTAAACAGTGTCCATTTCTCATCGTTTTCGTTCTCCGGGGCCATAAATGCACCGCCATTGCTGAGGGTAAAGAAATTCCATATCCCGCCGCTGTAGTCCCTGCAAAACCGGTCCATCCAGCCAAAAATGTGGGGTTCAAGGGTTATCCACTGCGGTATGCTGCCAAACTGCTGCGGCCAGAAGGCGGCACGCTGTTCATCGGGTACGGGCATGCATTCGATGCGGTCTGTATCAGTACGTGGTGAGGTGAGAGATTCAGTCACCGGACTGGTCAGGGTGAGTATGTTGTTCATTTGATTTCCTTTGTATTTTCATGTGGGTTGTTGTGACAAAGTGACGGACAGAACTGCACATAGCCATCATCATCACAGCGTGAAGGCCAGTGCCCCTCAGGGATACTTATGCCGCACTGGCTGAGTTCACCGGGACGATAAAGAAGGTGAGAGCACCAGGCGCACAGGTCGTCATCAGAGATGGAGCGGCAGCTTTGCTCACTGATCAGGGAGAACGGATGTGGCGAAACCTGAATCACGCCGCCAGGAATACACTGCATTACTTCAGGCTCCCGAGCAGGCTTTCCGCCATTACCCACAGGGCGCGGTTGAGCTTCACGTCGCCGTCAATGCCGTTAACCGCACGGGTGTGGGCCCGTTTACCTTTCGTTGTTCTGCCCGGCAGACCGCCTTTAATCAGGTTTTCCTGGATACGCTGGTAGGTGGTCCACAGGTCGGAACTTTCATCCTGCCAGCGTCGCGCAGACAGAATCTGTGCTTCCGTCACCGGCTGGTGCTCTTCCCCAAAGCGGTACGTCAGGGCGGCTCTGGCAAACGCCTGCTGTGCCGGCGGAGGAAGTAGCAGTGACTGCATGGCATCCCGCTTCTCCTCCACCCGGTCAAATATCCCCAGCACCTCATAAGCCCCTTCAATGACTTTATCCACCACATTCCCCTTGTGCGGTACGCGAACCTCACCAAAGGTTTCGCCACAGACAAGTCCGTTCTGGCAGACAAAGCGAAACAGGCCCGGCAGCATCTGGTATGAGCTGGAGCCGTCGTGGCTGTTAAGCAGGATGATTTCGGGGACCTGTTTACCGGTGATTTGCCCCTCACGCCGCAGACGCAGCATGTGCTTTGTGTGGTCGCGTTTATTCAGGTCGCGAACGCGGGTCTGGCAGGCAAAGAACGGCTGGAAGCCTTCCCGCTGCAGATTATCAAGCAGTGTGATGGTCGGGATATACGTATAACGTTCTGAGCGTGATTCGTGCTTTTCTTCACTGAATACGCTGGGCACATAGTGTGCCAGTTCATCACGGGTCAGTGGGCGGTCGCGGCGTACGAGACTGGCCGCACCAAAACGGCTGGCTAAGCGCATGGTTAATACCTCTGATATCGGGTTAAAGGGCATAAAAGCAGAAAGGCCATGCTCCGGAAGGTGCATGGCCTGTGGGGGACTGTGTTCTGTTGAAAAATGAGCAGGACTTCGCCGCTCAGTGGCTCAGTGGCTGTGGTGACACAGGAATACCGTCGCTGATGAGATAGCGGTTCAGCATCTCTCCGGCCTGCGGGGCAAAATTCCAGTCCCGCCATATCAGCATGCCACGGCAGTCGCGGATGACCAGACGAAAATGGGGCCCTGGTCGTCTTCGACGGTGACGTTGAGATAGCGTGCGGCCATGGCTTCCGCCTGTCGGCGGGTGAAGGGGCCGGGTGGCAGCGACGCATTATCAGTGGTCTGCATATCTGATCCCTGATGAGAAACAAAAGAAAACGCCCCGCTCAAATGAGCAGGGCGTCGGCGGTGTGAAATACTGATGCAGTGGTCAGGGCTGGCGGGTGTGTGCTGCCTGAACCGGGATATGCGTCATGGACTGAGGTTCCTGTTGTCGTGAGCGTGAATGAATTCAGAAAAAAGGCGTTACCTGTCTTTATTACGGCAGGGCATATTTCGGCAGACAGCCGCTGTCCCCGAACGCGGGAAGGACCTTCCCCGCACCGTTAAGCGTAAACACGGCTGCCTTTACGCCCTCCCCGGACACAATGACCCGCTTACCGGTGCGCAGTTTATCCCATGCCCATGCCACGTTGTCTGAGCCCACATGTGACTCGCTGTCACTGACGCTGACAGGCTCCTCATCGTCAATTTTCATGTCCAGCGACTGGCCGTTATCCATCCTGACCTGATGACCGTTTGCGTCGGTGAAGGTCAGGGTGGCCGCTTGTGAGCCGGTGTCTTCGCAGGTCAGGTAAAGCTGTGACTGTCCTTTCCCCAGAATTACAAACTCAGACACGCCCTGACCCCAGCCGCTGGCCCAGGTATCACGGTTACCGAAGGCCTGTGACACTGCCGGAGTCAGAGCAGATATCAGAAGAGTGAAAAGCAGTATTTTCTTTTTCATAGTATTCCCTGAGGGTGATGGTTAAGACGATACGGGTCTCTCCTGAAGACATTGAGACGCGTTAAGAAAGAGGGCTGATAAGTGATACTGGCGATATCACTGGCTGACGGTGAATGTGCCCTGATCGGTGAACACCCGGGCCTCAACAAAATTGCAGGCTTTACCAAAATCCAAAGTGTGACCAAATTTCCAGAAGACACTCTCAGCGAAGGTCATTTTACGGGGTGTGAACGGTTTATCTGTGGGCCACCAGCCGTCCACGTTCCGGCCCCTGTAGGCTATTTTTCGGTGTGTCAGCATCGGACATTTTCCCCGGTTAACATCGATTTTCTTTATCAGAACGGTGTCGGTTTTTGCTGTCACGGTGACATAGACGCAGCCATAGCACTCAGGACCGGCATGGCTGACCTTCACTGTAACGGGCGTATCACTGGCGGCCAGGGAAGGAAGTGAGGTGAACAACAGACTGGTGGTTAGTATCATAAAAAACCTTTTCATTACTTTTCTCCGGACGAATGCGCTCCTGCGATTCATCGCATTGATTTTTAATCAGTAAATGGCTGAATACAGTATCCCTGAGGAATTCTATAACCGGATATTTACCAGGGATAATGAATAAAACCGATCGGGTCGATCGACAAAATCGATCGTGACAGGGCAAAATTATTTATCGAAACGGAAGACAGGCTAATCGATGTGGAAGTCAGCCAAAGAAGAAGGACCAGACGGTCCGGGCCGCTCGGGCCACGGTGTGTGTGACGGTCTGGAGCGCGTAACGTGCAGCCTGTGGCAACGGGGCCAGGTCGATGACTGCGTCAATCACTTCCACCACGGCATCGCCAAAGCTGTTGCGGGCGGTAGTGATAATGCCGGGGGTGTGGTACCCGCTTTGCAGGTGAGGCACCAGCGGGCTGCGGGCCTGCTTTGGGAGACGGGTAATCATCGCCTCCACCAGACGGGGAAGGTGGTACCGTCCCCTGACTGACACCGGAAGAATATTCGTCTCTGCTGTTCCCATCTGACGGGCGACGGCCTGGCGCTTCTGCGTAATATGCTCACTCTGTGATACTGAAGGCTGTGCCGACAGCCAGTTCCACTGTTCAGCCGGTTCGGTTTTATCCACCTGGTTGAGGACCCACAACACTGGTGGCAGCGGTCCGCTGTATTGTGCGAACACCCCCTGATAAAAATGCTCTTCCACCGAGAATGCCCTGTCATCGGCCTTCAGCACCCACAGCACCATATCGAGTTGTGGCATGAGTTCGCGGTACAGCTCACGGTATTCATCGTCGCGGCTGATACTCTCCCCCACACCGGGCAAATCCACCAGCGTCAGGTAATGACTGCCGAAGCGCAGGCGCACACGCTGAGGCTGCCGGGTGCAGGCTTCCACGGCATTCACCGCACAGACTTCACTCCGGAACAACGCATTACACAGCGAGGATTTACCGACGCCGGTCTTGCCCATGATGCCAATCACGGGTTCATACGCGACGAGGCGGCTGAGCTCCCGGAGAAGATGCTGCCGCAGAATACGGGGGTAGCGCCGCAGATGTCGGCGGATCAGGGCATAGCCCGAAGGATGTTTCATATAAGCCTCGGCATAATAAAAGGGCCATCACGGATGGATGGCCTGACTGAAGTAAACGGGAGGGAATTCACTGAGGTGATATATAACTGAAATAAATTATAAAATGGCTGATTTATCAATTAAACAGGATATCGACCAGGACTGAGTGCCCAGGATGATATGTTGATTCAGTTTATGGTACGCATAAAAGGAATTTTGTTGACTTTTTTGGCAATTCTTAAAAAATATTCCCTGTGAATGGCTGGTGTGTTTTTCAGTTTGTCATAACCACTCTTTTTTTTAGTCGCACTGATTTCTGCCTCCCTGTCAGCAAGACGTCGTCGGTGGGGTCTGTTGATGTTATCTTCCCTTTCTGTTCTTCTGACCAGACGGGAAAATAATGTACAGGGCTCATGGTTATTATATCCGGTTGCTGTGACATCAGGGAACGGGTTCAGTATATCGGATATGAAAAAAGTTATTCCTCCTGGCGTGGAAGAACTTTTTTGTTCATTGATGACTTCACGCTGGAAGTTGAGTAAGAAATTAAAGTCAAAACCAGAAACACCCACCAGGCATTCAATGTCTTCAGGGATGAAAGAGTACCAGACCTCAATGATTTCCCTGATAAAGTCATGACTGACAGCCCCGTCCTGAATAAAAAATAACACATGGGTGAAAGGCTCAAAATTCTCGTCCAGCATGCCCAGTCTTACATGTCCGGCTATCCGGCTGTACATTGTGCGATGTTTTATTTTACTCATCATCGAGGAAAAGGCCATGTTAATTATGGTTAAATCTTCGGTGATGTGCTGAAGGAGTCCGTCCGTTTTTTCGTTGAGGTGAAAGCTGATTGGGATTATTGTGATTTTTCCGGATGTTTTATTTTTTATTTTGTCATATTCAGCCTGGATTTTAAGTAACACATCTTCTTTATGAATGAGATTTTTCTTCAGTTCTTCTTTATATTCCGGGGTTGCTTCGTAATGAAGTTTCAAATATTTATGCGTTCCCGCGAGAGAACGGAATGAGCCAGGGCGTAATGAATTCTCATATTTAAGAATGTCCGACAAAAGATTGCATGCGTAGCCGTCTGTTACCTGTGTTTTTCTTTTTTTAGTGGAAATTTCATCAGGCGGTATTTTTTCACATTCTGCATCATTAAAATTGATGAAACTGTATATGTCAGCCAGGTCCGCGTAACGTATGGGTTCCGATGGATACGTGGCATCTATCTCCCTTAGTTTCAGAAAGTTCACTTCATAAAAATCATTGAGTCCGTCTTTTCTCATGTTCTTCTTCCAGGTAACAGTTCTGTTTTTATACCTCTGAATTGTATCGTATAAAGCTCTGAATTAAGAAGTATGAGATCACAAATGTGACATAGTAAAACACAGCCTTTTCAATGTTATTCAGAGCTTATGATTGTTTGTTAATTCATTGTATTAATTGGGTTATAAGTCATAGACTTTCATTTTTTTTGCATTCGTTTTTTTTGGTTGTTTCGGATTGTTATGACATGATTTTAAGGTGAAAACGATTCTGACTGTCTTTTCAGGCGACTGAGGGTGTTCCGTTACTGCCGGTCAGCGTCTTACTGGGAGACTGTTTTTCCGACTGCGTTTACCTGGTCAGGGAGTATCTTATCCTGTCTGCAGTTGCAGAGCATTCTGTGGTCTGATGGTTATCTCCGGGAAGAATGCTGTTTTCCCCTCGAAAATAAATACGTTAGCCCGTCGCGAACTTGCTTTTTTCATGTATTTCCGGCCGCTCATGAAATATTTTTCCGGAGTAACCAAAAATTACTCTCTTACCTCTACATTTTTTCTGTGCCTGAAAACACCGGGGACGTAATCAGGAAGAAAAACCCGTACCGGCATAAATAACGGCAAAATACTATTGCAGTAAATATTACCGTGGCAGGGTGACCCGTTCCGGGAGTCAAACAGTATGCGTATACAAATCTTTCATGAGCACATGCCTGTACAGGTATCAAGTCGGGGAAGACAGAAATGGTGGCTAATATCATTAGAACACCATGGCGTGAATAACTTAAACCTGCGTGGTGAGTGTATTCTCTGGAGGTTACTGATTGTGTGAAAAGAAACATTAAGGTTATTAATGTTATTTTATAAAGAAGTGTTATTTGTCCACTTACTTACACCTTTGTATCCAGGAATACTGACTCTTCAGTAAGTACAACATTTCTTCGTCTACCGGATGATGATTTCTTTTCAGACATCCCGGTACGTTCAATGATTACTAACATCATTGTTTATTCTTTGCCGTAAATCATAATGATTGTCAGACTTTCCTGTGTGATGAACATCCATTCCATTGCACGATAAGAAATTACTGTTACAGCACGTGTGAAAAATGATACTCAAGAAACATACTTTAATGGCTGAAATCCTGAATCGGTATTCTGCATAAAAAATTAATCTCTCCCGTAATCTCATGACCAATAACTGTTATGGGATATTTATCATGGAATACGTAATCAACTCAAACCACAAACCAGACTATTCTCTTCAGTCAGTATTATTTAACCATCAGGACCGGTTATTTGACTGTCATTCGAAATTACTCATGCTTCGGGTGGATTTCGC
>NZ_JAOWGQ010000029.1:0-2919 GCF_030333085.1 Citrobacter sp. Cpa228
TAATTTTATCCACTCCCTGCGCTCCCGGAGATAGTTTTCTTTCACATACCCTTTTCCCTTCTCCAGTCCCCGGATATAGGTCCGTGGCATATCAGCAAACAGTTCGTCATCTTCTGTCATAGTATTTCGCTGCTCCACAATTAAACCACAACAGGGACTTCCGGCTCATCATAGATAATAAATGGCCAGTAAATTATTGGTTTCCCACGTTGTGTTTTTTTACCTGAAGATAATTGACGTAAGCTTTCTTGCAGTGAATTTCGGGTCTCATCAATAAACATATTGATTCTTTCCGGCGAATAACTGTCGATATCAATCGAACAATCATCACCAAACAAGCTATTCTCAATCCACGACTGTAACGCATCACGTGAATAATATTCCGTCAAAATATATTCAGCGACCATCAATAACAGGGCTACCTCCCACGAGGCCAACAGTCCCACCCATTCGACGCCTAATTTTGTTAATTGAGGCGCAGCTGCCCTCCCCAGCCATACGGCTAATTCCCCTTTAGCGGTATCCCAGCCAAAGCGTTCAATCAGCACCGACATCAATTTTCCTTCCGCTTTGGCAATAATGGCGACATCACTAAGAGTCTTGATTGAATATAAGCCCGTAAATGCCCATTTTTTACTGGAATTCGGTAAATTAACTTTATTCAATAATGTTGAAATATCTAATCCCAGCGAAAGGCCAGCACTTATCAACGAGCATCCTGCGCCAAACATTTTCATGTAATGGAGACTATTTCTCTCTTTAAGAATGATCTCCATCGCAGGGGTTGCAATATCAATTATCCCGCTTGCCGTTGCCGATATTGCGCTGACTACCTTCGCGTAGTTAGCAGGTTCATTTTTAAAATTATCGAGTTGGTTATACAACTCAGCAACATTGAAAAATAAAACAAAAATTCTAATACTTGTCACCGCATAACCAGAAGATCCCGCAGGCTGGCTAAGATAATTGGCATACGCTTTTTCAAGTGCGGTATATTTCTTACTCGCCCCCCGGAGAAGATCGGCCCGAATGGCTCTTTGCGGGCTGTAAAAAACAGTGCCGGTAATGTAAGCCCTGCGTTCCGTGGCCCAGCCAAAATATTTGCTGAACAATATTTTGGTTTCTAACTCTGACTTTCCAGAAGATAGCGAGAAAAGGGTTCGAACAATGAGGTCATTCATGGTGTTGAGAACTGGTCCAATCCGTGATACGGAAAAAAACCTGGCCCCTACGGTTGCCATGTGCTGATCCATTTGATACAGCACTCTTTTCGAGAATACGACATTGCCAGCCAGAGGTTTTGAAATTTCACTCGTTGCTTTTTCAAAACCTTTAAATATTTTATTAAGTTTAGCGCCATTCTTCTCAAAAAAGTAGAGCACATCATTTTCAGAAACCGGCGCTATGCTACACTGACGCAAGCTAGCCAATAATGACTCCGCATCTGCCATGATCTCTGGATTATTATAAAAATGTGTTCTCCAGACGAGATTAGCTTCACTTGTCGTGGTATATGCGCCTATCCAGTCATCCAGCAATTTTGCACCTGATGGCGACTCACCAAGACCAGCCATCGCGAAGGCAGCTATTTCACGATAGTACGCATTATCAACAGGGTCATTAGAGAAAAAATCCTGTAATACTGTTATAAATAACGAAGTCTGTAACCATTCACAACGATAGCTCACCAGCTTAGCGAGCTGTTCATCAATTTTTGGTGTTAGATCAGTGCAACATTGATTAAAAGAGTCCCATTTACTCTGATTGATCATTCGGGAATATTTAGACCAATCATTAGCTACCTGTTGTTTTTTATAAACTTCGTTTTGTTTTCCCTTTACCTGCTTTTCGAATTCTTCGCGAGTTAGTATATCCTTCGGGTCTGTACCTTTAGATTTCTCATTCTGGACATACATATCATAAGAATAATCCATTGCAGGAGGAGAAATATATGTTTCCTGGGGTAATACAGAAAGTTGGGCTTCAACATTCTGTTCCGAGCTTTTGTTAACAATCTCCTTAACTCCGTTTATCAGGCTCTGGGTACAGAACTCCAGGGCGCGTTCTTCACCAAATATCTTCGCCATCGCCAGGACATCATTCGTCCATCCCGTCAGCTCATGCGTTATCCCTGCTGCATCATGCAACGCCATCAGCAACGGTGTCACGGGGGAACCGTCTGGCCTCACACCCCGTTCCTTCATCTGCCGGATTGTATTTCCGGCCACTCCGTTCTTCCACGGATACAATGTCTCCTGCGGCCCCGGCTCTTTGACTATGGCATAGCGTTCACTCACACACTGGCTGACGCGGATTTTAGTATGGGTGCCATACGGTAACAGCATTGCCGGACTCAGCTGGCTGCCCTGCGCCGGGATGTAATCCAGAACCCTGGCGAGATTTGCTGTGGTTGCCTCTGTTATTTGCTGTGAAGCCTGGGGCGCCGTCCAGTTCGGAGAACTCAGGCGCTGCATTCTGCGCTGCCGTTGACCGTCATCGCCCGCGTAACGCTCCATCGTTTTTTCCGTCCAGGGACACTGCGTGAATGCTATCCAGATATCATTATCCAGGACTTCATAAGGCAGCGTCAGAAAATCCTTTCCGCCATCACTGTACGTTCCCTGCCGACAGTCTGGCTCTGATTTCTCCAGAACATTTTTCGCCGACAGCTGTTTCCACAAACTGCCGTCATCACACACCGACCACGCTTCCCAGTCCGTCAGGTACGGATAGTAGATATAGATATAGCCCCTGCGCATCGCGCGTAGCGCATAGTGGTAGTTTTCGTTTTCCGCCGGGTAAGCTGATACTCCAGGTTTTGCCCACGCCGGCAATGGCTCTTTAATATATTCAGGAACCACCGCATAGCGTACAGGTAGTAATGCCGGTCCCTGTGACATACAGTCACATTTATGATTT
>NZ_JAOWGQ010000030.1:0-201714 GCF_030333085.1 Citrobacter sp. Cpa228
CGGCCATTCATGCCATCCACTTCCCATCTTACACCTCCTTCGGATTAGCCAGATAACCCGTGGTATCCCCGGTCGGGCGGCTATTGGCATTTGGTTTGATGACGATGCTCGGTTTGGTAAAGTGCGCGCCAGGGAGCGGCGCAACCGCGGCCAGGGTGCCGTGTTTTTTACGCAGTTCCTCTATCGGGCCGAAGTCCAGCGCACGCAGCGGGCAGGATTCGACACAGATGGGTTTCTTACCCTCAGCAACACGTTCATGACAGCCATCGCACTTGGTCATGTGTCCTTTGGCGGCATTGTATTGCGGTGCGCCATACGGGCAGGCCATGTGGCAATAGCGACAGCCAATGCACACGTCTTCATCCACGACCACAAAACCATCTTCACGTTTGTGCATCGCGCCGCTTGGACACACCTTGGTACAGGCCGGGTCTTCACAGTGGTTACACGCAATGGAGAGGTAGTAGGCGAAAACGTTCTGGTGCCAGACACCGTTATCTTCCTGCCAGTTGCCGCCTGCGTATTCGTAAATACGGCGGAAACTGACGTCCGGCGTTAAATTTTTGAAGTCTTTGCAGGCCAGTTCGCAAGTTTTACAACCGGTGCAACGGGCGGAGTCGATAAAAAATCCGTATTGAGTCGTCATGGATTACACCTTACGCCTTTTCAACCTGAACGAGATTACTGTGGGATGGATTCCCCTTCGCTAACGGAGAAGGACGATGTGACGTGAGAATGTTAATAGAGCCACCGTGATCGATCTGGTCACCAAACATATCAGCATTGAGCCATGCGCCCTGGCCGATGGCTGTCACGCCGGGCAAAATACGCGGTGTGACTTTTGCGGCGATCAGCATCTGACCATTGCTGTTAAACACCCGTACCGTATCGCCGTGATGAATGCCACGTGAACGAGCATCGACGGGGTTAATCCAGATTTCCTGCGGGCATGCCTGTTGTAGAACATCAATGTTGCCGTAGCTTGAGTGAGTTCGCGCCTTATAGTGGAATCCGGTGAGCTGTAGCGGATACGTTTTGCGTTTGGGGTCGTCCCAGCCGTCAAAGCCTGGCGCATAAGCCGGTAGCGGATGCACAATCTCGTCTTGTTTGAGTTCCCATGTCTCGGCAATGGTGGCCAGTCTTTCAGAGTAAATCTCAATTTTCCCTGATGGCGTTTTCAATGGGTTTGCCGCGGGATCTTCGCGGAATGAGCGGAAGGCGACATAGTGTTCCTCCGGGCATTTTTTCTTGAAAATACCGGTCGTTTTCATCTCTTCGTAATCCGGCATTTCCGGGTTACGTTCTTTGGTTTTGGCATGCAGATATTTCACCCACTCGTGTTGGGTGCGGCCTTCCGTGAATTTTTGATAGACGTCCGGGCCCAGGCGTTTAGCGACTTCACTTAACATCCAGTAGATGGGTTTTCGTTCAAATTTAGGTGAGGTAGCGGGCTGTCCGAGGATCACATAGCCCATATTCCCGGCGGACTCATGTGAAATGAGGTCTTCCTGTTCAGTAGGCATCAGATCCGGCAGCAGGATGTCGCAGTACTTCGCCGATGCGGTCATAAAGTGCTCAATGCCGACAATCATTTCGCACTTACTGTCATCCTGTAAAACGTCATGAGTATGAGCAATGTTGCCATGCTGGTTGATGAGCGTATTACTGGCATAGCACCAGATAAACTTGATAGGCACATCCAGTTTATCTTTGCCGCGTACACCGTCGCGGGTGGCTGTCATTTCTGCGCCATGATCGATAGCATCCGTCCAGGTGAACACCGATATCTGTGTTTTGACCGGGTTCTCTAACATGGAGAACCATTCAACGCCCAGATCCCAGGTCCCTTCACGCATACCGGAGTTACCGCCGTTAATTCCCACGTTTCCTGTCAAAACAGAGAGCATGGTGATTGCTCGGGCTGTCTGTTCACCGTTGGAATGGCGTTGCGGTCCCCAGCCCTGACAGATGTAAGCAGGTTTTGCCGAACCGATTTCACGCGCTAACTGGATGATTTTGTCTGCAGGGATGCTGGTAATCTGAGATGCCCATTGCGGTGTTTTGGCAATTGCGTCCGGGCCGTCACCTAATATATAGGCCTTGTAGTGCGCATTACGCGGTGCGCTGGCGGGGAGAGTGGTTTCATCGTAGCCGACGCAGTATTTATCAAGGAAAGGTTTATCAATCAGATCTTCTGTGATCAGCACCCAGGCGATTGCGGCGGCCAGTGCAGCATCCGTCCCTGGGCGAATAGGCAGCCATTCATCTTCACGACCTGCGGCGGTGTCGTTGTAGCGTGGATCGATAACGATCATTCTGGCATTTGACCGCTCACGTGCCTGCTCGACATACCAGGTTACGCCACCGCCGCTCATACGCGTTTCGGCTGGATTATTACCAAACATCACAACCAGCTTTGTGTTGGCGATATCGTCGGGGCTGTTACCGTCGTTAGCACCAAACATGTATCCCATGGCGGCGCTGATTTGTGCGGTGCTGTAACTCCCGTAACGGCTTAGATAGCCACCACAGGAATTCATCAAACGGTAGGGGACGTTGGAGTTCGTGATATTACCGCCATCCACACCGGTACCGTAAAGAACGTGAACGGCTTCATTACCGTAATCATGCAAGATACGCTTCAGATTGCCGGCAACGGTATCCAGCGCTTCATCCCAACTGATACGCTCGAATTTACCTTCACCACGTTTACCAACGCGTTTCATCGGGTATTTGAGGCGGTCAGGGTGGTTCATACGACGGCGAATCGAACGACCACGCAAGCAGGCGCGAACCTGGTGGTTACCGTAGGTATCATCACCGGTCGTGTCAGATTCAACCCAGTAGACTGCATCATCTTTCACATGCAGACGTAAAAGGCAACGGCTGCCGCAGTTAACCGTACAGGAACTCCAGACAGCCTTATCTTCAACAGGTTGCACTGATTGCTGTACTGCAGCAGCAGCGGCACGAATACCAAAGGGTAGTGACAGGCCACCGGCAGCAAGTGCCAGTGAACCTATAGCCGAGGATTTCACTAACGTCCTGCGGCTAATACCTCCATATTGCTCATCTTCAGACATAACCCACTCCATTGTAATTGTCGTTATATATATTGTTTTATAACGAAATAACTAGCTTGCTAACAATGAAGTTGAGTCTACCTATTTAGAGGTAAATCTTATTAATGCATATCAAACAGGAGTGACCCTCCGCGAACGGAGGGTAAAATTTATTGCGGCTCAGCCACGTGACCGTCCTGAGAAGGGCTACTGTTTGCGGGTGCGTTACCGCTGTTGGTTCGGGTATAGAGGATCTTGTGCGTATCATTAGCACAATGACCGACCACCAGTGAATCAGGCTGATCGGCCTGATCATTAGGAACAATATTCAACGTGAAACTGGATTCCGCGACACCATTATTAATAATGCGCTGTTCGATATCACTCTTCACGCGCTCACATGACGCGGGCGCCGCCAGGATCTGCGGGGAAGCGACCAGTAATAAGCTCGCGGCAATTCCTGTTATGTATTTCATCATCAACTCCTTTCGTGATCGACATAAACTAAGATTAGCATTTCTGGTGTAAATAACTGTATTTGCTAATATGATTGAGAATTATCTTCTTATCCCGGTGAAAAATGTGAAGAAACAGACCCTGTTAGGTTTCCTGTGTATCGTGTTGGTTGGGTGTGATAACGCCAAAGGGCTGGTGTCCTTTACGCCGGAAATGGCCAGCTTCTCCAATGAATTTGATTTTGATCCGCTACGCGGCCCAGTGAAAGATTTTAGTCAGACACTGCTCAACGACAAAGGCGAAGTGACTAAGCGCGTCACAGGTACGCTCTCACAGGAAGGCTGTTTTGATACGCTGGAATTGCATGATGTCGAAAATAATACGGGTATGGCATTAGTGCTGGATGCGAACTTCTATCGGGACGCCGAAACACTGGAAAAACGGATCCGTTTACAAGGGAAATGCCAACTGGCGGAACTGCCTTCGGCGGGGGTAGTGTGGGATACCGACGATAACGGTTTTGTTGTGTCCGCCACGGGAAAAGAGATGAAGGTGCAGTACCGGTATGACGCGGAAGGCTACCCGCTCGGTAAAACCACCATCAGTAAGGACAATACGCTGCAGGTTGAGGCTAAACCGTCAGTCGATCCATTGAAAAAACTGGATTACACGGCAGTAAGCATACTGAACGATCACCCTTTAGGTAACGTCAAACAAACCTGTAAGTATGATTCGTATGCTAATCCGGTCAACTGCCAGCTGGTTATCGTTGACGAAAGCGTAAAGCCGGCAGTTGAGCATCATTACTCGATTGAAAACACCATTGATTACTACTAACCGCTTTTACTGAGCGGTAGGTTGTAACAGGCTGGAACCCGGTGTTTTGTGATCGGCCAGATATTGCTGTTGGAAGATACACATACGGATAGTGTTGCGGTATTGGCCGTTGATAAAGAATTCATGAATCAGCTCGCCTTCGACCATAAAGCCGAGTTTACGGTAGATGTGGATAGCTTTTTCGTTCTCTTTATCAACGATCAGATACAGCTTATACAAGTTGAGTACGGTAAAACCGTAATCCATCGCCAGCTTTGCCGCGCGCGTTGCCAGTCCTTTGCCCTGATAATCAGGGGAAATAATGATCTGAAATTCAGCCCGGCGGTGCACATGGTTTATTTCAACCAGCTCCACCAGCCCGGCTTTCTCACCGTCACACTCGACCACAAAACGGCGTTCACTTTGGTCGTGAATGTGTTTGTCATACAGGTCTGACAGCTCAACAAACGCTTCGTAAGGTTCTTCAAACCAGTAGCGCATGACGCTGGCGTTGTTATCAAGCTGATGGACGAAACGTAAATCTTCACGCTCCAGCGGGCGCAGCTTTACACTGAGGGCGCTTGCCATATCGTATCCTTTCAATATCTTCTGGTGAGCACAATGATTATGGGGCAACGGTGCGGCCAGTGCGGCGATCGAGACAACGCAGGGTGTTAGGCTCCCAATACGCATTCAGGTTCGCGCTTTGTTCGCATTTATCACGGTTATCAAAAGCAGCGTCGGCTTTGTCCCACTCTTTCTCTGTACGCTTGTTGACTTTCTGACGCAACTGACGCGTATCGTTCCATTGTTCCTTTTCCATTGCAGCCTGTTGACGACTTTGCGCACTGTCCCCGGACTCTATGACCAGTTTACTGGTTTCAGCAAATACGGAAGAGGTGTACACGGCCGCCGCCAGCGTCAGCATGGCCGTCAGACACAGGCGTTTGGTCAGTGTAATTTTCATGGCGAATTCCTTTAATGAGAAAGGGAAAAAAACGATAAAACAGGGTTAAATTCTACACTATTCCTGCGCCAGGGCATACCCACTGGGCGCATATGGATACGTTGGACATATTCTGTCGTATTATGGTTAAACCGAAGGTAACTGAATAACTCCAATGCTTAAGACAACATTACTTTTCTTCGTCACCGCGTTATGCGAAATCATTGGCTGCTTTTTACCCTGGCTCTGGCTTAAGCGTGGGGCGACGGCCTGGTTGCTGGTTCCCGCTGGGGTGTCATTAGCGCTGTTCGTCTGGTTGCTGACGCTACATCCGGCGGCGAGCGGGCGGGTATATGCCGCGTATGGTGGTGTCTACGTGGTGACTGCACTGCTCTGGTTACGCATTGTCGATGGCGTAAAACTGAGCCTGTACGACTGGTCCGGCGCGTTAGTGGCACTGTGTGGGATGTTGATCATCGTGGCCGGATGGGGGCGCGCATAGCGCCTTTTTTGTGATCGGTGAGCGCTTTTTTGATCTTCATACTTGTATGGTAGTAGTTCAGTTGGGTAAATTTCCTGCATCACAAGAAGAGATGTAAGGATTAAAAAATGAAGATTGTCGGGGCTGAAGTTTTTGTTACCTGTCCAGGACGTAATTTTGTCACGCTGAAAATCACGACAGACGATGGGATCACCGGATTAGGGGATGCCACACTAAACGGGCGTGAATTATCCGTGGCGTCCTACCTGAAAGATCATGTGTGTCCACAGCTAATTGGACGTGATGCGCATCGAATTGAGGATATCTGGCAGTTTTTTTACAAGGGGGCTTACTGGCGTCGCGGCCCGGTAACGATGTCGGCGATTTCTGCGGTGGATATGGCTCTGTGGGATATCAAAGCGAAGGCGGCGAACATGCCGTTGTACCAGTTGCTGGGGGGCGCATCGCGCGAAGGCGTCATGGTGTACTGTCACACAACGGGTCATTCCATTGATGATGTGCTGGAGGATTACGCGCGTCATAAAGAGATGGGATTTAAAGCGATCCGTGTGCAGTGTGGTGTACCGGGGATGAAGACCACCTACGGTATGTCTAAAGGTAAAGGCCTGGCCTACGAACCGGCGACCAAAGGCCAGTGGCCGGAAGAGCAACTGTGGTCGACGGAGAAATATCTCGATTTCACACCGAAATTGTTTGAAGCCGTCCGCAAAAAATTTGGTTTTGATGAACATCTTCTGCATGACATGCATCACCGCCTGACGCCAATTGAAGCGGCCCGTTTTGGCAAAAGCATTGAACAATACCGTTTATTTTGGATGGAAGATCCTACTCCGGCTGAAAATCAGGCGTGCTTCCGCCTGATCCGCCAGCATACGGTCACGCCGATTGCGGTAGGGGAAGTGTTCAACAGTATCTGGGACTGCAAGCAGCTTATTGAAGAACAGCTGATCGACTATATTCGCACCACTATTACCCACGCAGGCGGTATCACCGGTATGCGTCGTATTGCTGATTTTGCCTCACTTTATCAGGTGCGCACGGGTTCTCATGGACCTTCCGATTTGTCGCCAGTCTGCATGGCCGCTGCGCTGCATTTCGATCTGTGGGTACCAAACTTCGGGGTGCAGGAATATATGGGGTACTCAGAACAGATGTTGGAAGTGTTCCCGCATAACTGGACCTTTGATAACGGCTATATGCACCCAGGTGACAAACCCGGTCTCGGTATTGAGTTTGACGAAAAACTTGCAGCGAAATATCCGTACGATCCCGCATATCTGCCGGTCGCCCGTCTTGAAGATGGCACGCTGTGGAACTGGTAAATGTAAATTTTACGTACGAAAGATGTTGATTAACCCAATACCCTACAGAAGGTTAAACTTATGGTTAGTTCAGTCGATATTAAAAATAACGTAGATAATAAACCCATTATTCGTCGGGTGGCTTCAGCATCCGCAATTGGTACTGCTGCTGAGTATTATGATTTTTTTGCATACGGGACAGCAGCTGTACTCTTTTTTGGTCATTTATTTTTCCCAAGTGACGATCCGTTAATAAGTACTCTCGCTGCTTTTGCAACCTATGCTGTTGGTTTCCTTGCAAGACCATTAGGAGGAATTGTCTTTGGCCATATTGGCGATAAAGTTGGGCGTAAAAAAGCACTGGTTATTACCATATTAATTGTTGGTTTGGGAACGTTCTGTATCGGGTTATTACCTACATATGAGAAAATAGGTGTATGGGCTCCAGCTTTACTTATTTTTATTCGTGTATTACAGGGATTTGGGGTTGGCGGAGAGCAAGCCGGTGCAGTACTGATGACTGCTGAATATTCTGAACCCAAACATCGTGGATTTTTTTCCAGTTGGGTTCAGATCGGTGCCCCGGTTGGATTCCTTCTGCCGTTAGCACTCTTTGCGTTGTTAAATGCCACACTTTCTCCAGAAGCAATGATGGATTACGGGTGGCGTATACCGTTCCTGTTGAGTCTGTTACTGGTTATTGTTGGACTGTTTATCCGCTTAAAAATTGATGAGTCACCTGTCTTTGCTCAGATTAGGGAGACAAAAGCAGAAGAATCACGTCCACTCGTTGAAGTTATCCGCGATTTTCCTGGCATTGTTGTCAAGGGGGTCTGTGCGAAACTGATTGAAGCTTGCACATTTGCAATGTTCACTGTGATTGTTTTGGCTTACGGTAAGGCAAATAATCTTGATGCTAGTATTTTGATGGAGACAATGATCGTTGCGGTCATAATAGAAATCATTGCCATACCGTTGATGGGATCGCTATGCGATAAAATTGGACGTAAACCAGTCTATATTATCGGTGCGTTGCTGCAGGTCGTTATGATTATTCCTTTCTTCCTTGCTATTAATCAGGATAGTTTTTGGCTTACACAAATAGTAATGATTATGGTGCTGAGTATTGGACATAGTATGTGTTATGCACCTCAGGCTTCATATTTTCCGGAGCTTTTCCCAACTCATATTCGCTGTAGCGGAATAGCATTAATTTGGCAACTGGGGTCGCTAATAGGCAGTGGGATTCTTGGCTTAGTTGCAGTAAAAATTCTGCAAGTAACAGGTGGACATTACTATGGACTTGCAACCTATGTGATTGTACTTGGCGTTATCTCAATTATTGGTTTGTTGATGATGCCGGAAACCGCTCCGCAAAGACTTAAGCGTGAATACCAGCAGTGGCAGAAACATTAATATCCTTTGGCGGCAGTATGCCGCCAAATTCACCGACCTTGGTACATAACTCAATAAATGATGTCATACCAATCATAAAAAGTTTAATGCAAATCAAAACATACAACCATACAGGCGTTACTCTGAGGCAATCCTGATTTCATTGATAAGTAGGTAATACAATGCAAAACAAGCTCTTAGCGGCAAAGGCTGCACTTCCTGGCTACGATCGTACAAAACTGGTTCCGCGTATTGTTCACCTCGGGTTCGGTGCTTTCCACCGCGCACACCAGGGGGTATACGCTGACATTCTGGCTGCAGATCACAATAGTGACTGGGGATATTGCGAAGTAAACCTGATTGGCGGAGAGCAGCAGATTGCTGATTTGAAACAGCAAGATAACCTGTACACCGTTGCGGAAATGTCTGCGGATGCCTGGACCGCAAGAGTTGTTGGCGTGGTTAAAAAGGCGTTGCATGCGCAGGTTGATGGCCTGGAGGCTGTACTGGCTGCTCTGTGTGAACCGCAGGTGGCGATCGTTTCCCTGACCATTACTGAGAAGGGGTATTGCCATTCTCCAGCAACCGGACAATTGATGCTGGATAACCCGATGATTGCCGCCGACCTGCAAAACCCAAAACAGCCGAAGACCGCGCCGGGTGTGGTGGTTGAAGCATTGGCTCGCCGTAAAGCCGCAGGTTTAGGTGCGTTTACCGTGATGTCCTGCGACAACATGCCAGAAAACGGCCATGTGATGCGCAATGTTGTCACTGCGTATGCCCGGGCGGTGGATGCTGAGCTGGCGGCATGGATCGAACAACATGTGACGTTCCCGTCAACAATGGTTGATCGTATTGTCCCGGCGGTAACCGCAGATACGCTGGACAAAATTGAACAACTTACCGGGGTACGCGATCCGGCTGGTGTGGCATGTGAACCGTTCCGTCAGTGGGTCATTGAAGATAACTTTGTCGCTGGGCGTCCAGAGTGGGAAAAAGCCGGGGCTGAACTGGTGGCAGATGTTATCCCGTTCGAAGAGATGAAGTTGCGCATGCTTAACGGCAGCCACTCTTTCCTTGCTTACCTCGGCTACCTGGCAGGATATCAACACATCAACGACTGCATGGGTGATGAGAACTATCGTGTCGCTGCCCGCGCGTTGATGCTGCAGGAGCAAGCGCCAACATTAAAAGTGAAAGGGGTGGATCTCCAGCATTATGCCGACTTACTGATTGACCGCTATAGCAACCCTGCGTTGCGCCACCGTACCTGGCAGATTGCCATGGACGGTAGTCAGAAACTGCCGCAACGTATGCTTGACTCTGTGCGTTGGCATATCGTGCACGGTAGTGGTTTTGATCTGCTTGCACTCGGTGTGGCGGGTTGGATGCGCTATGTCGGGGGCGTGGATGAGCAGGGACAAGCCATTGAAATTAGCGATCCGTTGCTGCCAGTGATCCAGCAAGCGGTACAGAACAGTCACGAAGGTGAAGATCGTGTGCAGGCACTATTGGCAATTGACGCTATTTTTGGTGATGAACTGCCGCAAATTGAACTGGTTAAAAAGCGGGTTACAGAAGCGTACCTGACTTTGCTGGCGGAAGGCGCGAAGGCAACGGTTGCGAAATATGCTGCGAAATTACAGTCAGTAAGATAAAGCGTTATGTCGCCATCCGGCTTTAACGACAGCCAGATGGCGCATTGTTTTTGGCATTCACACCAATTAGTTCATGCCTAAACGAATCAGTTCGAGGGGGGCATATTTGCCTTCACATCCTTCGATTTCCACTGTTTTACCGCGGCGGATTTGCTCAGCGGTCAGGCCGTCGGTGTCAATGGCTGTAATACGGCCGGTGAGTCCGCTGTCACTAATCATGACGCGGCTGCCAGTGGTGATTGCGTTGCGGTTACGATCGTATGTTTTCATGGTGTTTTCTCCTTTCCAACTTACCGTCAAAGCCCGTGGGCTTTTAGTCCCACGTAACGGGCGCAATATAAATACGCTTCTCGGTAATGATTTTTTTTGTTTTCGATCAAAATCACAGCTTTTTTTATAGGGATATGCAGGAGAGGGGATCTTTCGGGGAAACTCACCTCAGTGAGAGGTGAGCTACGTATTAGTCTTCGCTAAACCAGTCGCTATTTTCCTGACGAATAAGCTGAACAGATTCGCTAATTTCCTGTAGATGCAGCATCATTGCATGCCCGACGGCATCGCCATCATGCTTTACCAGCGCCGCAAAGATATCATGGTGCTGACGAAGTAGCATTTCAGGTGGGGAGACGTGATCCAGACTCATATAGCGTACACGGTCAATCGTGGCTTTAATATTCTCGACGGTGTCCCAGGCAAGCTGGCAATCAGCGATTAATGCCAGTTTCTGATGAAATTCATCATCAAGCTGGAAGAAATCGTTGAGCTGTTTACGGTCAATGGCAATGCGTTGCTGATGCAGGTTTTGTTCCAGTTGATAGCACTGGTTATCGGTGATCATCGAGGCGGCGCGGCGGGCCACGGCACACTCAATGGCCTGACGTACAAAACAGCCATTTTGCACCTGCGACAGCGAGATCTTATTCACGTAACTGCCACGTTGTGGACGGATCTGAATCAAACCGTTTTCTGCCAGTTTGATGAATGCCTCTCGTACCGGCTGGCGAGACACGTTAAAGCGTACGGAAACCTCTTTCTCCGACAATGGCGTACCGGGCGCAATCAGACAATGCACGATATCGCTGCGAAGAATACGGTAAATCTGCTGATTTACCGGCTGTGTAGGGTTGAGCTGCGTTTCTACGGTCATTCATTCTTACTTATTAAAGAGTTAACCCGGCTATTTTATCACTTATTGAGCGCTTTCTATACCCGGCACAAGGCCGGGTATCTCATTTAGCTTCGATGCACGCTAAGCCCGGCAAAAGACTGGGTGACTGGCATCATCTCAAGGGTATTGATATTGACATGAGCCGGTAACGAAGCAACCCACCATACGGCTTCAGTGACATCTTGCGGAGTCAGTGCAGTGGTATTTTCGTAGGTTTTACCTGCTTTATCATCGTCGCCTTTGAAACGCACATTAGAGAACTCGGTACCGCCAACGAGTCCGGGTTCAATGTCGGTAACGCGGATTGCTGTGCCGTGTAAGTCTGTACGCAGGTTCAGACTAAACTGACGAACAAACGCTTTGGTTGCACCGTACACGTTCCCGCCAGCGTACGGCCAACTACCGGCGGTAGAGCCGATATTAATAATGTGGCCGCGGTTACGCTCGACCATGCCAGGCAGAACGGCACGAGTCATATAAACCAGGCCTTTGTTGTTGGTATCGATCATGGTTTCCCAGTCATCGACATTCGCTTTGTGGGCTGGCTCAAGACCCAGCGCCAGACCGGCATTGTTGACCAGAATATCGATATTGCGCCATTCGGCAGGCAGGGCGTCCAGCATCTCTTCAATGGATGCGCGATTGCGTACGTCAAGCTGGGCGGTATACAGATTATTGCCCAGTTCATCTTTCAGTTCCTGCAGACGTTCCTGGCGGCGTCCGGTGGCAATAACTTTATGCCCACTCTCAATAAAACGACGCGTAATGCACTCACCAAAACCTGCTGTTGCTCCGGTTACTAAAACGATCATCTCACTGTTCCTCAACGCTTTTTATGTAGTACTACCATAGCACGTCATTTCTGTTCAGAGCTATTCCTGCTTAACGAGATTGCGGTCGAATCCTGGGAGGCCTACTCTAGTAAACAAATCGTTTTCAGGAGGAAAAGATGTCGTTAACAAATCCTTTTTTGCACCACAGCACATTACCTTACCAGGCACCGCAATTTGATCAGATTGAAGATTGCCATTATCGGCCCGCGTTTGATGAAGGTGTGAAACAAAAACGCGCTGAAATAGCGGCGATTGTGCAAAACCAACAGACTCCTGATTTCACAAATACGTTGCTGGCGCTTGAGCAAAGTGGGGCGTTGTTGACGCGCGTCACCAGCGTTTTCTTTGCGATGACGGCAGCGCATACCAACGATAAGCTGCAGCGTCTTGACGAGGAATTCTCCGCCGAACTGGCCGCGCTGGCCAATGATATCTATCTCAATGACGCACTTTTTGCGCGTATAGATGCCGTCTGGCAGCAACGCTCTTCGCTGGCGCTGGAAGGTGAATCATTGCGTCTGTTGGAGGTGGTTCACCAACGCTTTGTGTTGGCAGGTGCGCGTCTTAATGACGCCGACAAAGCGCGTCTGAAAGCGCTAAATACGGAGTCGGCGACGTTAACCAGCCAGTTCAATCAGCGTCTGCTGGCGGCGAACAAAGCGGGGGCACTGGTCGTGGATGATGTCCGGCAACTTGACGGACTCAGCGCAGAAGAAATTGCCGTTGCGGCGCAAGCCGCCAGCGACAAAGGACTTGAGGTTCGCTGGGTTATCCCACTATTGAACACCACACAACAACCGGCACTTGCTGCGTTACGCGATCGACAGACACGAGAAAACCTGTTTACCCAGGCATGGACGCGAGCGGAAAAAAATGATGCCAACGATACCCGCGCTATCATTAAACGGCTGGTGGAGATCCGCAGAGAGCAGGCAACATTACTGGGTTTTGCGAATTTTGCAGCCTGGAAAATTGCCGATCAGATGGCGAAAACGCCAGAAGCGGCACTTTCTTTTATGCGGGCGATCGTGCCCGCTGCACGTCAACGCGCGCTGAATGAGCAGGCTGAAATTCAGAAAGCGATTAATCAGCAACAGGGACAATTCGAGGTTGAGGCCTGGGACTGGGCATATTATGCCGAGCAGGTGCGTCGTGAAAAATATGCTCTTGATCAAGCTCTGCTTAAACCTTACTTTGCCCTGGATACGGTGCTGAATGAAGGTGTTTTCTGGACGGCAAACCAGCTATTTGGCATTAAATTCATCGAGCGTTTTGACATCCCTGTTTATCATCCGGATGTACGGGTTTGGGAGATTTTCGATCATGATGGCGTAGGACTGGCGCTATTTTATGGTGATTTTTTTGCCCGTGAATCAAAAAGCGGTGGTGCCTGGATGGGAAATTTTGTTGAGCAATCTCTGCAAAATGAAACCAGACCGGTAATTTACAACGTCTGCAATTATCAGAAACCTGCTCAGGGCCAACCCGCCTTGCTGCTGTGGGATGATGTCATCACATTGTTCCATGAGTTCGGACACACGTTACATAGTCTGTTTGCCAGCCAACGGTATGCAACGCTGTCAGGCACGAATACTCCGCGTGATTTCGTCGAGTTCCCGTCGCAGATTAACGAACACTGGGCGAGTGATCCGCAGGTTTTCGCGCGTTATGCTCGCCATGTTGAAACAGGTGAAAAAATGCCCCAGCCATTGCTGGAGAAGATGCAACGGGCCAGCTTGTTTAACAAAGGCTATGATATGACGGAGCTTCTCAGTGCTGCATTGCTGGATATGCGCTGGCACAGCCTGGAGCAGAGTGTGTCATCGCTGTCAGTTGATGAGTTTGAGCAGCAGGCCCTGGCTGCGGAAGGATTGGATCTGCAGGCTGTACCACCGCGTTATCGCAGCAGCTATTTTGCCCATGTCTTCGGTGGTGGCTATGCCGCAGGATATTACGCTTATTTATGGACGCAAATGTTGGCCGATGACGGCTATCAGTGGTTTGTAGAGCAGGGCGGGTTGACCCGTGAAAACGGGCAGAAATTCCGCGAAGCGATTTTGTCCCGTGGTAACAGCACTGATTTAGCTGAGCTTTATTGCCAATGGAGCGGCCGAGATCCAAAAATGGAGCCAATGCTCAAACATCGTGGTTTGAGCGCTTAAGGCATTGTCAGCCAAAAAATTGAACCGGGCGCGATGCCCGGTTTTTAGCGTGATTTTTTCTTCCCCAAAATGTGAAATGGATGAATGACGATGAGGTTGCCAACAAAGGTCGAGCTGATTTCATTCTGCTTTGCTGTTACCTGGGTTATTTGGTGTGCATGGGCAGACAAAATCACTCATGACACGTACCTTTTTGACGGGGTGCTTTATAAGTCAGTTATTATTGGAATCGCCTTTCTGCCAGGCGTGTTCATGGCCTGGCGCGTGTACCTAAGAAATAAGTACGTAGCAGATAGGGTTAAGCGGCTTTTTGGCGTTTTCCTGACCGTTACGATGTGCCTGAGTTTTACTTTTTGGAACGTTCCAGAATTAATAATGATTTCATCAGCTAATCAGCATGTGAGTGATAATTTCAGATTCAAGATGAAATACCCCATTCAATCTGGAGGAAGAACCCGGTCATGTAAGGCTCGTGTTATCTACTATGACACATATCTGAAGCGTGAAATCGCGCTCTGCCACTGGGATGATGCTCCCTCTTTTTTCTATAAG
The DNA here is from genome assembly GCF_030333085.1 of Citrobacter sp. Cpa228. Classification (NCBI taxonomy): domain Bacteria; kingdom Pseudomonadati; phylum Pseudomonadota; class Gammaproteobacteria; order Enterobacterales; family Enterobacteriaceae; genus Citrobacter; species Citrobacter sp. Cpa228. The sequence goes on from NZ_JAOWGQ010000030.1 coordinate 14,852, forward strand.
GATTATATTCGGGTTGATAAGTTGATTTCAGGTATGGGCGGGCAGATTCTTTACCACGAAGCCGTTCATTGAGGAAATCGTCTTCAAGTGTCACATTTCATGCGGTTAATATTATCGTCGTTTTTTGCGATTTAACTCAGAGGTGTTTTGTTTCATTAAATATAAAACAAGAAAAATAACATCCATTCTATCATATTGATTATCAAGGTTATTTTGATTGCGGGTTAATATATTATCATGCAAGGTGATTTTTGTTCGCTTTCTTTAATATTAATTACTATTAAAAAATTTACATAAGTTTTCCTTTTTGGCGCTAAAATGCCCATGTCTAAATGTTCATACAGGGAAGGAAACCGTGATGATCAGAAGAACGCAGGAAATAGATGCAATTTTAATCGAACTTAACAAATCAATTGATGCTCATTATAAGTGGCTAGTGAAAATGTTCCGCTGTGTGGTGTCATCAGACGTTACTCAGCCTGATATTTCGGGCGATGACTCTCACGCTGTTTGTCAATTTGGGCAATGGCTCAAAGACAATCCGCAGCACGATGATGATGAATGCAGTTATGTCAGCAATATTCACGCGACACATGAGAAAATGCATTTGTTAGGCAAGGAATTGCTATTGGCAATCGTGGAAGAGCGTAGCCATTCATGGCATTTCGACAGTTTCCAGGATGCGTTACTGGGATTTACGTCTGCGGTCATGGACTACAAAATATATTTACTGACTATCCGCAGTAATATTGATGTGTTAACAGGTTTGCCTGGCAGAAGAATGCTTGATGAGTCGTTTGACCAGCAGTTACTCGATGCTGAGCCGCTTAACCTGTACATATTGTTGCTGGATATCGACCGTTTTAAACATGTTAATGATACCTACGGACATCTGGTTGGTGACAGGGTGTTGCGCAGTCTGGCGTCAAATTTATTAGCATGGACCCGATATGATGAGGTTGCCTATCGCTATGGTGGTGAGGAGTTTATTGTCATCATCCGAACCAAAACGGACGAGCAGGCTTGCCAGGCAGGGTTGCGTCTTTGTCATCTGATTGGCCAGAAAAAAATCCCTTATCCAGAAGGCGAAATCGGCATAACGGTAACGGCTGGCATTACCAGAGTTCAACAGGGTGAAACGCTGGACAACGGGCTTGGACGTGCTGACAGAGCCATGTATGAAGGGAAACAGACCGGCAGGAATCGCTGCATGTTTATGGATGAAAAAGAGGAAATCACGTTAGTTGGCACCAATGATCAACTGACACCGCGCGTCAGAGCGTGAATTTTATCAGCGTAGATCTGCTGTAGTTACGTTTCGTTTAACTTCCATTGTGGTTGTCAATGATATGTTAGCTGACTATCCGTTATCTTCGCAGGGAATTGTCAGATAACGTATAAAGCAAAACACAAATCTATCCATGCAAGCATTTACCGCTGGTTTCTCCGGCGGTTTTTTTTATCTGTAATTCAGAGAAATGATTCAGGGAAGGGAAGCCGGTAAAAAAATGGCCCCTTGTGCAGTTACGCGACAAGGGGCCGGTTCGGTGCAGGATTATCTCCGTTCATCAATCATCCCATCTGTGACTAAAATACGCGGCCAGGAAACCGGAAAATAAAATAATTCCCAGAACAGCCATAAAAATATTCATATTACCCAGCATAGTAAATGCTCCTTTATCTATGAGTTTCCTCTCTTACCTTAATTTCACCTCGTTAATGACTATAGTAGCAATTTGAACTTAAACAAAGAGTGAACTGTGTGAATATTTCGTCTGAAATGTAAGATTTTGGCTTTTTCTCGTCGAAGAAAATAAATAAAAGTGACGAAACAGGCGCACCCATCGGCAAATAATCATAATTTTATCTTGTAATCCGCTGCAATTACCGGGTTGTCCGGACACAGGATGTTGCACGTTTATAATGCAACACTGTGTCATGGTGGTTCAATTCTTCGCTCTTGCCGTCATGACGACGCATTCTTTCTATCTGTATTTTATTGGTGATATTTATAATTTATTGAATTATATGATTTTTTCATATCTGGCACTGTTTTTGCCTTATCCCTTCTGAACACCCTTAATTTGCACCGTTTTGTCTTTCCGGCTGCACCGGAGCTTTCAGCAAATCTACTTTCAGGAGTGAAACTATGCAGCGTCGTACATTATTAAAAGCCTTTGCTCTTTCTGCCTCTGTGGTGGCTATGGGGATGAGTTTTAGCGTTCAGGCCGCCGACACCATTAAAGTTGGCATCATGCATTCGTTGTCCGGGACAATGGCTATTTCTGAAACGCCGCTGAAGGATGTGGCGTTGATGACCATTGATGAGATCAACGCCAAAGGCGGTGTACTGGGGAAAAAACTGGAGCCGGTAGTGGTCGATCCGGCGTCAAACTGGCCGCTGTTTGCCGAAAAAGCCCGTCAGTTGCTAAGCCAGGACAAAGTGGCGGTGGTTTTTGGTTGCTGGACATCGGTTTCGCGCAAATCTGTACTGCCGGTATTTGAAGAGTTAAACGGCCTGTTGTTTTATCCCGTGCAATATGAAGGTGAAGAGATGTCACCTAACGTTTTCTATACTGGCGCCGCGCCCAACCAGCAGGCTATTCCGGCGGTTGAGTATCTGATGAGTGAAGACGGTGGTAGTGCAAAACGTTTCTTCCTGCTGGGCACCGACTACGTCTATCCGCGAACAACCAATAAAATTCTCCGTGCCTGGCTGCATTCAAAAGGCGTTGCGGATAAAGACATTGAAGAGGTTTATACCCCGTTTGGTCACAGCGATTACCAGACCATCGTCGCCAGCATCAAAAAATTCTCCGCAGGGGGGAAAACGGCGGTGGTATCTACCATTAATGGCGACTCTAACGTTCCGTTCTATAAAGAACTGGCTAACCAGGGTCTGAAAGCGACCGATGTTCCGGTTGTTGCGTTCTCTGTTGGAGAAGAGGAGTTGCGCGGTATTGATACCAAACCCCTGGTAGGCAATCTTGCGGCCTGGAACTATTTTGAATCCGTTGATAATGCCACCAATAAGCAATTTATCGCTGATTACCGCGCCTATGCGAAAGCGCACAAATTGCCGAATGCTGATTCTGTGGTCACGAACGATCCGATGGAAGCCACGTATGTTGGCCTGCACATGTGGGCGCAGGCAGTTGAAAAAGCCGGAACGACGGATGTAGATAAAGTTCGCGCAGCCATGGCGGGGCAATCATTCGCGGCACCTTCTGGCTTTACGCTGACAATGGATGCAACGAATCATCACCTGCATAAACCCGTCATGATTGGCGAAATCGAAAGTAACGGTCAGTTTAACGTGGTATGGCAAACGGATGCCCCGGTCCGTGCCCAACCGTGGAGTCCGTATATCGCCGGGAATGATAAGAAATCTGAGCAGCCCGTCAAAACCGCCAGCAACTGATCTTACGCCCTCCTGTGGGAGGGCCCAATTTTGGAGAACGCTATCATGAAAGCCATGCGCTTTATTCGTGGCGTGTTGTTGCTGACGTGGCTTTTGCCGTGGATAGCGCAGGCAACAGATGCCGATACCTTCGCCGCGGCCAGTCGGACACAGCAGGCGACATTACTGGAACAATGGGCGATTAACCCCGATGTTCAGCGTTTACCTTTGCTTAATGCCCTGAGTGGCGAAAACCTGCTGACCGATGACGTTAAAAATGCGTTCACGATGAACGGTTCACGTGTGCAATCTCTGGGGGCGGCGAGCACACCCAGTGGCGAATTAAAAAAAATCCGCCTGACTAACCGCCTGCGTAACCTGGTGGCTGGCACATTGGCTGTTCATCAGTTATTAAGTGACAGTGTCACTTTTAGAATGGCCGCTGCCCGGACATTACAACGTGAAGCACTGCCAGTGATGCTGCCATTTTTGCAGCAAAGGCTAATGCAGGAGACGGATGCTGGCGTGAAATCCACCCTCGCGGTTGCTCTGGCAAACCTGCAACTGAACAGCACTTCGCCCGATATCAGGCGCCAGGCCATCGAATTGCTGGGCGCATCCAATGATCCTGAAACACAAGCGCGATTACAGCCTTTCACCCAGGTGGAACATGAACCCGATGCGCGCGTACGCGCTGCCGCCAGCGAAAGCCTGAATACCATCGGACATCGAATGAAGGTTGGAGAGCTGCTTGGCCAGGCGTTTATGGGATTATCGCTGGGGTCTATTTTATTGCTGGCGGCGCTGGGGCTGGCCATCACCTACGGACTACTCGGCGTCATTAATATGGCGCACGGTGAAATGCTGATGCTTGGCGCTTACTGTACCTGGATGGTGCAACAGCTGATGAGCCAGTTTTTCCCGCAGTGGTTAGCCTTTTATCCGCTGATTGCGCTGCCGGTTGCCTTCTTGCTGACCGCCGCTATTGGAATGCTGCTGGAACGCACTGTGATCCGCCATTTGTACGGACGCCCACTTGAAACGCTACTGGCAACATGGGGGATTAGTCTGATGCTGATCCAGTTGGTGCGTATGACCTTTGGTGCGCAAAACCTCGAGGTAGCTAACCCGGCGTGGCTGTCGGGTGGTATTCAGGTCTATGCCAATTTGATTTTGCCGTGGAACCGGATTGTGGTGCTGGGATTTGCCATTCTGGTGCTGTTCTTCACGTGGTTGTTGCTGAATAAAACCCGTCTGGGTATGCGCGTGCGGGCGGTGACGCAAAACCGCAGCATGGCTGACTGCTGCGGCGTTCCCACGGGGCGCGTGGATATGTTGGCATTTGGTTTAGGCTCCGGCATTGCCGGACTTGGGGGCGTGGCGCTATCGCAGTTGGGCAACGTGGGACCAGAACTGGGGCAAAGCTACATCATTGATTCATTTTTGGTGGTGGTGCTGGGTGGCGTTGGACAGCTTGCCGGGAGCGTCGCGGCGGCGTTTGGTTTGGGGATTTTCAACAAGATTCTCGAACCGCAGGTTGGGGCCGTCCTCGGCAAAATTATGATTCTGGTGCTGATTATTCTGTTTATTCAAAAACGTCCGCAGGGGCTGTTTGCGCTAAAAGGGAGGGTCATTGACTGATGACGATGCCAATGACATTAACGCTGGCGCGCAAAGCGCCGCGTATTACCTGTGTGCTGGGACTGACTTTACTGCTGGCACTGATTATTCTGCCATTTCTCGCGCTGTTGCCTACGGATCATCCGCTGGCGATATCTGTCTGGACACTGACACTGGTTGGGAAAATTCTCTGTTATGCCATTGTGGCAGTTGCCCTGGATCTGGTGTGGGGATATGCCGGAATGCTGTCGCTGGGCCACGGTATTTTCTTTGCGCTGGGCGGTTATGCGATGGGGATGTACCTGATGCGCCAGGCATCTGGTGAAGGGGTGCCCGCTTTTATGTCGTTCCTGTCGTGGACTGAACTTCCGTGGTTCTGGTGGGGAACGCAGCATTTCCTTTGGGCGATGGTACTGGTTGTTATGGTGCCAGGCTTGCTGGCGTTGATATTTGGCTGGTTTGCCTTCCGCTCAAAAATCAAAGGTGTCTATTTCTCCATCATGACGCAGGCACTGACCTTTGCCGGTATGTTGTTGTTCTTCCGTAACGAAACCGGGTTTGGCGGTAATAACGGATTTACTGGTTTTACCACCATTCTGGGATTTTCGGTGACGGCGACCACGACACGTATTGCGTTGTTCCTGGCGACCGTTGTGCTGCTGACTCTGGCGCTGTGGCTAGGGTGGGCGCTGGCTCGCAGTAAATTTGGCCGTATTTTGACAGCCGTTCGCGACGCTGAAAATCGGTTGATGTTCTGCGGGTATGACCCAAAGGGCTTCAAACTACTGGTGTGGACGCTCTCTGCCGTCCTGTGCGGACTGGCGGGGGCGCTGTATGTTCCGCAGGTGGGTATCATTAACCCCAGTGAAATGTCACCCACCAACTCAATTGAAGCTGCGATTTGGGTCGCACTGGGTGGGCGCGGTACATTGATTGGCCCGGTGTTTGGCGCGGTACTGGTGAATGGCGCTAAAAGTTGGTTTACCGTCATCATGCCTGAATACTGGCAACTGTTTCTCGGCCTGATTTTTATTGGCGTTACGCTGTTTTTGCCTCGTGGCGTGATTGGTCTGTTTCGCAAGGGAGACAAATAATGCAGCCAGATGAAGGGCTTTTTACCCGCCAGATGCCGGGCGATCGCTTTCGCAATCAAACAGATCCCGTGCTCCAACTGGAAAAAATAAACGTTAACTTTGATGGTTTCCAGGCGCTAACGGATTTGACGCTCAATATTGGGGTTGGCGAGTTACGCTGCGTAATTGGACCCAATGGCGCGGGAAAAACCACGTTGATGGATGTCATCACCGGTAAAACGAAGCCACAAAGTGGGCGGGCGATTTACGATCAATCCATTGATTTAACTTCACTCGACGCCATCGCCATTGCTCGCCAGGGCATTGGTCGCAAATTTCAGAAACCGACCGTTTTTGAAGCGTTGACGGTGGAAGAGAACCTCGAGTTGGCGATGAAAAATGATAAATCCGTTTGGGGTTCCTTACGGGCGTGTTTATCGGGAGAACAGCGGGATCGCATCGATGACATGTTGACGCTGTTGCGACTGAGTAACGAACGCGCCCGTCGTGCCGGACGCCTTTCCCATGGACAGAAACAATTTCTGGAGATTGGTATGTTGCTGGTGCAGGAGCCGCATTTGTTGCTACTGGATGAGCCGGCTGCCGGGATGACGGATGCCGAGACGGAATACACCGCTGAACTGTTTCGCCAGCTTGCCGGAAAACATTCTCTGATGGTGGTTGAGCACGATATGGGGTTTGTTGAGAGTATTGCTGATCACGTCACGGTATTGCACCAGGGGCGGGTACTGGCCGAGGGGAGCCTGCGTGATGTTCAGGCCAATGAGCAGGTGATTGAAGTGTATCTCGGACGCTAAGGAGTGCTGATGCTACAGGTAAATGAACTAAATCAATACTATGGCGGCAGCCATATCCTGCGCGGCGTGAGTTTTGAGGCGCGTATCGGTGAAGTAACATGTCTGCTGGGGCGTAATGGGGTTGGCAAAACGACACTGCTGAAGTGTCTGATGGGTCTGATTCCAACCCGCAGTGGCAGCGTTATCTGGCAGGGTAAAAACATTACTCTCCGTAAGCCACATCAGCGGGTGCAGGCGGGGGTAGCGTATGTGCCGCAGGGCCGCGATATTTTTCCTCGCCTGACGGTTGAAGAGAATCTGTTGCTGGGACTCTCCCGGTTTTCAGCACAAGAGGCAAAACGTGTACCGGATGAAATTTATGCGTTGTTTCCGGTATTACAGGAGATGAAATACCGGCGGGGCGGTGATTTGTCGGGCGGGCAACAGCAACAGTTAGCTATTGGCCGGGCGCTGGCCAGTCGCCCGCAGTTGTTGATCCTCGATGAGCCAACAGAGGGGATCCAGCCTTCGGTGATAAAAGAGATTGGCCTGGTTATCAGCCAACTGGCCCATCGTGGTGATATGGCTATATTGCTGGTGGAGCAGTTTTATGACTTTGCCGAACAGCTTGCAGACAAATACCTGTTAATGTCGCGAGGAAGCATTATTCAACGCGGATCAGGTGAAAATATGGCAGCAGAAGGTGTGCGTGGGTTGGTTGCCATTTGAATCAGGCGACAGTGCCGTTTTGGCACTGTCGCAGTAATTTTCAGCAGACTACCGGCTGGCTCCAGGGTTTGGCGCGCATGCCTTTTATCATTAACGTCCAGGCAAGGACAATCGCCACCATTAGTGCGACAAACAGTGACCATGGGGGCAGTGTGGTCAGGATGACCCCGCTGACTAATGGGTTTACCGCCGCGCCAAGCCAGCCCAGTGACTGGGCGGAAAAGTAACTGGCTTTCATGCCTGCCGGTGCGATGTTGTCGATCAGCATGTATTCACCCGGCGCGTAGATGACCTCGCCAATGGTGAAAAAGGCGGCTGAAATCCCCCAGAACAGCAGGCTGTTGCCAGAGAAGGTAAAACCGACCAGACCGATAACAAAAAAAAGTGTACCCGCAGCCATCAGCGGGCGGATGTTTGCAGACGTCAGTCTGCGTCCGACAGCATATTGCAGTGATACCACAATTGCCGCGTTGACGGGCAGGACGACCGCCACCACTTTCTCAGCAAAATCGCCATCGGCAACCACCATCACGTACTGAGAAATACAGGATGCAAATGCACCACCGACAAACGAGGCCAGAAAAGCAGACAACGTAAACCAGCATAATGCTTTATCGCGCAGCAAAACCGAGGGTGACCATACTGTCGCGTTCAAACCTTCAGAGGGGATTACGGAGCGTTTTACCCATGTCTGGATAAACACCAGCGGGAAGGCTGAACATATGGCCGCCAACCAGAACGGCAGGTTAATGCTTTGCATGACCAGTAGCGTGCCCAACGGCGGGCCAACGGTCCAGCCGATGTTCAGCACGGTGTAGTTAAGTGAGAAAATCTTTGTTTTGGTGGTGGCTGAGAGGTTATCGGCAAACCAGGCTTTCAGCACGGTTGCAAACACGGAGTAGGCACAGTTGATCAGCGCGAAGAGCAGCACCACCACCACCACGTTATGCACCAGTGGAATCGCTATAAAGCCGCAAGCAAAGCCCGCGATCGCCAGCAGCATAAAGCGTTTTTTTTCAAATTTATCGGCCAGGATGCCGAATCCAAGACTGAAAACGACGCCAATAGTCAGTGCTACTGTCATTGCATAACCGATCAGATCGACACCCAGGCCATACTGACGACTGAGGTAAATCGTCATGAATGGTAGCGTAGCTCCGCGTCCAATGGTTAATAACAAAGATGACGCGAGTAACGCGAGAGTGGACCTTCTCAGTGAGATATTCATTTTCCTGCCCGACAGTGCATGTTGTTATGTTTTTTTTAGATATCAGAAACAAATAGCATGCTAAAAGTGTGATGTACACTCAATAAGTTGTCTGAAAATGCCCTGTGTGGCCTACCTGAATTAATGATCTGTTACGGTACAACGATTTCCGTTACCTTAACTTGTTTACAAAAATTTAATATTTGTAGGGGCGGTGGTATGTCGCGTAAAGATGGGTTGCTGGCGTTACTGGTTGTTATAGTTTGGGGGCTGAACTTTGTTGTCATTAAGGTGGGGTTACACAATATGCCACCGTTGATGCTGGCAGGCTTGCGCTTTTTACTGGTGGCGTTTCCCGCAATTCTTTTTGTTGCCCGCCCGAAGATCCCGCTCTCGCTGTTACTTGGCTATGGCCTGACCATCAGCTTCGGTCAGTTCGCTTTTCTGTTTAGCGCCATCAAGTTTGGGATGCCTGCCGGTCTGGCATCGCTGGTTTTACAGGCGCAAGCGTTTTTCACTATCGTGCTGGGCGCGTTCGCCTTTGGCGAGCGTTTGCAGGGGAAGCAACTGGTCGGTATCGCGCTGGCAGTGTTCGGTGTGCTGGTATTGATTGAGGCGAGTCTCAATGGACAACATGTCGGTATGCTTGGCTTTATGCTGACGCTGGCGGCGGCACTGAGTTGGGCCTGCGGCAATATCTTTAACAAGAAAATTATGCAGCATACTTCGCGTCCAGCGGTCATGTCGCTGGTGGTGTGGAGCGCGTTGATCCCAATTGCTCCATTTTTCCTGGCCTCATTACTTCTCGATGGCCCAACGCAAATAACCCAAAGTTTGGTGGCGATAGATTTGACGACCATCCTGTCGCTGGTTTATCTGGCGTTTGTGGCGACCATCGTGGGTTATGGCATCTGGGGTTCTTTACTCGGACGTTATGAGACCTGGCGTGTCGCACCGCTGTCGCTGTTGGTGCCAGTAGTTGGCCTGGCGAGCGCGGCCGTGCTGCTGGATGAAACGTTAACCGGGCTGCAACTGCTTGGCGCGCTGTTGATCATGGCGGGGTTGTATATCAACGTGTTCGGTTTTCGCTTGCGCAAGATTGTGCAGGTGAGGGGTTAAAAAAAAGCCCCGCAGTGACGGGGCAAAATAATTACAGGCTGTGCATATTGTAGTAAGGCACGCCTAATTCATCGGATTTATCGCTGCCGGCACCCATATGATTAAAATCGAACGGAGATTGATCGTGCGCAGGGGGCATAATCATCGCGTCGCGATTATTTTGCGTTGTCGGTTGCGGGGTTTGTTCCGCCATGCTCTGGCCCGACACAACAAGCAGCAGGGCCAGCATCGCATAAGACAGAAGTTTCATGATTTCCTCGGTTACGTCGTTAACTGGCGATTAGCAATTGCATTGATTGAGCGGTAGCAAATACCGGGATTCGCCATGCATATTCGTTATCCGATATTTATGCGGCGGTACATCAAAATAGTTCTTGAATGTCCGGGTCAGCGTTTGCTGAGACTCAAAACCGTAACGCTCTGCAAGATAGAGGATCGGTTCGTTACTCTCTTTCAATTTTTGCGCTATTTCAGTCATTTTACGGCTACGGATGTATTGACCTAATGAATGGCCGGTTTCTTTTTTGAACATCCGCTGCAGGTGCCATTTGGAGTAACCTGAACGCTCAGACACTTTTTCCAGCGAGAGTGGCGATTCAAGGTTATTTTCGATCCAGTCCAAAATGCTATGAATAGTGATTGTGTCAGTATTGCGTCTGGACATCGTCATACCTCTTTCTGTTTACGGCAGGACTTTCTTAAGCAAATGCTCAAGCGTGGTGACTTCATCCGCCGTTAAGTTTTTTGTTAGTTCCTGGTGCAGGTCTTGCCCTACTAATTGATGACACTGCTCGCAAATTGCTGCGCCGTGCTCGGTGAGTTTCACCAGCACACCGCGCTTGTCATGTGGATTCGGAAGCCTTTCTATCCAGCCTTTACAGGCCAATCTGTCCAGCATCCGCGTCAGGGCGCCAAGATCGACAGACAGCACTTTTTTCAATTCGACAGGGGTAATGCACACCGCACAACGGATGGAGCAGAGCACCTTAAACTGCGATGCCGTGATATCCAGCGGTGACAAATAGTCGTTTAATAAACGATCTTTTTTCTGATTAACCATGTAGATCAAACGACCCAGTGGGATGATTTCATTGAACAGATCACTGGTGCTTTTCACAATGGTTGCCCTGGCAAGTAGATAGTCACGGCTGATATTATTGCTTAGGCAAATATAAGTCAAATGAATGAGTGGCCGCATGCCACGTTTTGCTAAAACATCAGGAACGCGTTACGCATAGCGTGTTTTTAACGTTCTGATCCGTAGGGGTTATGCGTAAAGAAAACAAATGAATCCTTACATCGACAACATGGCTTAACCCTGGAGTTTGCCCTTATACTTGCCGTTGACGAAAAACGCACAGGAAAGATGACATTATGATGGACTTGTTTAAAGCAATAGGACTGGGGCTGGTAGTCCTGTTACCGCTGGCAAACCCGTTAACCACCGTGGCGCTGTTTCTCGGCCTTGCTGGCAACATGAACAGCGCAGAGCGTAACCGTCAGTCATTAATGGCGTCTGTCTATGTATTTGCCATTATGATGGTCGCGTACTACGCCGGGCAGGTGGTAATGAATACGTTCGGGATTTCGATTCCCGGGTTGCGTATTGCGGGCGGGTTAATCGTTGCGTTTATCGGCTTTCGCATGTTGTTCCCTCAGCAGAAAGCGCATGATTCTCCGGAAGCGAGAAGCAAATCCGAAGAACTGGAGGACGAACCGACGGCTAATATTGCCTTTGTTCCGCTGGCCATGCCGAGTACTGCCGGCCCGGGGACGATTGCCATGATCATCAGTTCGGCCTCTACCGTGCGGCACGGCACCGAATTCCCGGACTGGGTGATCATGGTTGCACCGCCCATTATTTTTGCTGTCGTCGGGGTTATCTTGTGGGGATGCCTGCGCAGTTCTGGCGGAATTATGCGGCTGGTGGGGAAAGGCGGGATCGAAGCTATTTCCCGTCTGATGGGCTTCCTGCTGGTGTGTATGGGTGTGCAGTTTATTATTAACGGCGTGCTGGAAATCATCCAAACCTACCATTAAACAACGTGCCCGGTATGTCTACCGGGCTCTTTTCTTATTGCTGCTGTGGTTGCTCTTCCAGCGTTACCGGCCATTTGCGGAAAATAATCACTGACCAGATCAGCGCTGCAACGGCAGGGAGTGCACCGACGTAACCAATCGTCGACATCGACCAGTGCAGACTTACCTGATTTCCCACCAGTGCCCCCGCGCCAATACCAATATTAAAGATACCGGAGAACAGCGCCATTGCGACGTCAGTGGCATCCGGAGCCAGCGCCAGTACTTTCACCTGCATTCCCAGACCGATCAACATAATGGCGATGCCCCAGAAAATACTCAGGACAGCCAGATGCATTTCGCTGTCAGCGGCGGGGAGTAACAGCACCAGGCATATCGTCAGCAGGGCAATGGCGCTGCTAATCAGTACAGAGGCGTGTTGATTACCCAATTTCCCGAATATGATGCTCCCGACAATACCCGCGCCACCCAGAACCAACAGTAACACGGTGGCAAAGTTTGCGCTCAGCCCGGCGACGGTCTGCACAAAGGGTTCGATATAGCTATAGGCCGTATAATGCGCGGTGACCACGATCACCGTCAGCAGATACAGGCTCATCAACGCCGGACGGCGAAATAACACCGGCAGACTTTTTAATGAACCGGAATGCTCACTGGGTAATTTGGGCAGGAGCTTAATCAGGCAAAGCAGGGTAATTAGCGCGCCCATACCGATGGCAAAGAAGGTGGTGCGCCAGCCAAAATACTGGCCGACGATGCGTCCGATAGGCAGGCCTAATACCATCGCCAGCGCGGTGCCGGTCGCAATCAGACTGAGTGCCTGCGCGCGTTTCCCGGCCGGAGCAAGGCGGATCGCCAGCGATGCAGTGATCGACCAGAAAATGGCGTGTGCGAAAGCAATACCAATACGGCTAATAACCAGCACGGTAAAATTCCATGCCAGGAAAGAGAGTACGTGGCTGGCGATAAACACGACAAACAGGCAGATCAGCAGCTTGCGGCGTTCTACCTGACTGGTGAGCAGCATGAAGGGCAGCGACATCAGGGCCACCACCCAGGCGTAGATCGTCAACATGATCCCAACCTGCGCGGTCTGCATATTAAAACTTTGCGCGATGTCGGACAGCAACCCGACCGGGACAAACTCAGTGGTATTGAAAATAAAACCGGCAATAGCAAGCGTAACTACCCGTAGCCACGCGACCTTACGGGAAACAGTGTCTGTTGTCATATGTATAAATCGGGTTAGCTGCGAAAAGGAGAGGTGGCGATCTTAAAACGTTTACTGGTGAAAATACAATCATTTCGTGATTAAGATCACGCTGCTTTGCGGATGATAATGCGGTGCGTTACGAGAAAAAATAAAGCAGGTCAGTACTACTGACTGACCGGAGAATACCGTTACCAGAGTGAGTTTAGTGCAGTTGCGCTTCTTTCATGCACAACGCTTCATGCTCATTGTCGATGATTGGCTCAACTTTACCCATCAAAAATAGATAGTTCAAAATTCCCAGAACCACCAGTGCGGCAGAGAACACCAGCGCCCAGGTAAAGGAGCCAGTGGCTGCAACAATGGCTCCGGTAATAATTGGTCCTACCGCGCCCCCCATATTGGAGACAGTATTCTGTAACCCTGCAACAATCGATACGCTGTTTTTAGGCGCAACGTCACCCGGTAGTGCCCAGACCTGCGAGGCGGCAACCGTGGTGCCTGATTTCGCCACACACAGTAAAAACACGGTCATAAACACGGAATCAGTAAAAGGGGCAAAACCAATACATAAAGCCATTAACAGACCGATTGTCAGGAATAATTTTCTTGTGGCAGTTAGCGACAGGATCCGCTTATGTACCATACGGTCAGAGGCCCAGCCGGCAAAGACTTCTATCACCATCCCACATAATAATGGCAGGGCGGCAACCATCCCCATTTTGATAAAATCCATTCCTTTATCTTTTACCAGATAAGTGGGTAGCCAGGTAATAAAGAAATAGGATGTATAGTTGATGGTAAAGAAACCGATACACATTGCCCAAATATTACGGTAGCGTAACAGTTTATACCAACGCATCGGTAATACGGATTTGTCGCCGTGTTTTTGCTTTTGCCCTTCGCGAATATGTTTAATTTCGCTTGTACTGATCCTTTTGTGGTCTTCCGGGTTTTCTGTATAAATAAAATACCAGGCAATGACCCAAAAAATGCCTACACCACCAATAATCAGAAATGTCATCCGCCAGTCAAACTGGTAGATCATCCAGACAATAAGCGGCATCGCAACGGCACCGCCAAATTTAGAGGCACTGTCAAATAATCCTGAGACGGTGGCCCGCTCCCGATCCGGGAACCAGCGCGCAGCGATCCCTGCATTGCTTGGATAGGCGGCGGCTTCACCGACGCCCAGAGCGAGTCTTAATGCGAGTAGAGATTTAAATCCAGTGGCTAAACCCATCATTGAGGTGGCGATTGACCACCACGCGACGGCAAAACCCAGACCTTTTTTCTGACCAAAACGGTCTGCAAACCATCCTGCCGGTATTTGCAGTAAAGAATATGACCAGAAGAACGCCGCCATAATAAACCCCATCATTTCAGGATCGAGTTTTAGCTCATCAATGAGGTGAGGTGCTGCAGCCGATAATACCGTCCGGTCAATATAGTTAATTGCAATAGCAAGCCACATTAATCCCGCAATCCACCAACGAATTCGGGATTTTTCTGCAAAATTATTCATATATCTGGCCCATGGTAGATGTTCATTTTTATTATTGTGGAAAGGGTAGGGTTATCTCCACAATGTTATAATCCGTTCATGATGTTTTTAGGTTTACGCTGATGAATGACATGTTCAATGATGTTATAAACGCATTGCTCGCCTATATTGCTGATCGCGCCCTCGGTATATCCTGCAATATGTGCCGTAGGGATGAAATTATTGAGCGCAAATAAGGGGTGTGAATTGCACGGTTCTTGTAAAAAGACATCGGCGGCAGCACCCTTAATGACACCCTGCGTGAGAGCCAGAAAGAGATCCTCTTCATTAACGACACCACCGCGTGAAACGTTAATGAGATAACTAGTGCTCTTCATTTTTTTCATCTGTGCTAAATCGAAGAGATCTTTGGTTTCTGGCGTCAGCGGAGTGTGTAACGTGATGAAATCACTTTGTTCTGTTAGTTCATCGAGCGAAACGTATTCAATGTGATTATCTGCGGCGAACTGTGCATCCTGCCATGCGTCGTGAGCCAGTACGCGCATATTAAAGCCGCGGGCTCGCAGTGCAACCTGTTTACCGATGTTACCTAACCCAATAATGCCAATCGTTTTTCCATATACATCGGAGGCGAAGATCCGTGGCCAGTTTCCCGCGCGGGTTTGTTCAATCGCGTAGGGAAGCTGACGCGCACAGTTAAGGATCAGGGAAAACGCAAAGTCTGCGACGGCATGTTTATTGGCATCCGGCACATTGGTAACAAAAATACCTTTTTCACGCGTGGCATTGAGGTCGATATTATCGACGCCCACGCCGTGTTTGCAGACGATTTTCAGATTCGGTGCCGCAGCTATTAGTCCGGCATTAACATCGGTAAAAGCGACGATCATTGCCACTGTCTGTTCCAGATGAGGTGCAAGCGCTTCTAAACCGGCATCTGCAGGAAGCATGATTAATTCAAGTCCGGCGTCGTTAAGCAGTTTGATCGGTTGCTGATCGTATTTGGCAAATGAAGGTGATGTACAGATGACGTTCATAATACAATCCTGTTAGTTAAGCGGCGTTGCCGCCGCTGTAAAAGTGTCTATCGTAAATAGTTATTGATAATTTGCTGAATCTGGCGTTCCTGATGAGCATCAAACGTGACGGCGTAACGGCTTGCGCCTACCTCGTGCCCCATGATTTGCAATGCTTTTTTGACTGCGGCGGGCGAGAACGCCACTTTATAGAGCTCGGTTCGCAAACCTGTGACGCTTTCCTGTGCTTAATGCGATCCGACAACATCACCGGCCTTGAATCGCGCCCAGATAGCGTTAATTTCTTTTGGCGCTACGTTCGCCAAACCGGAAATACAGGCTGAACAGCCATCAACAAATCCCTGATGAATGAGTGAATCTGGACCATTCAGCACATCAAATCCCTCGATATCTTTAACTGCATCCAGGAAGCCGCTAAGACTTTCATAACTGCCGGCACTATCTTTGATCCCGATAATGTTCGGGTGTGCCGCCAGCACTCTGGCTGTTTCCGGTTCAATGGTATTTCCCGTACGTGCCGGAATGTTGTAGAGAAATACCGGTACCGATAGCGCGTCGGCAATCGCGGTATAGTGAGCTATCAGTTCCTGTTGTTTGAGCGGAACAAAATACGGGGTAATCACCGATACGGCATCGACGCCCAGTTTTTCTATTTGCTTGCCGAGACGAATGGTTTCACTGGTAGAGATTTCACCAATATGCGCCACTACGTTTGCCCGCCCGGCAACTTCCTCAACGCAGGTGCGGGTCACTGCTATTTTTTCTTCCTCGTTAAGCACAAAAAACTCACCGTTTGTGCCGCCGCAGAAAATACCGTTTCCGGCATTTAACTGGCGGTTTACCTGGTTTCTCAGTTCTTTAAGGTTAAGCCCGCCGTCGTGGTCGAACGGGGTGACGATTGCCGTCAGTACACCACAGATTTTCTTACTCATGATTCACTCCTTTGGTATTCAGTTCTGGAAACAGAGTTTGATAAATGGCCTGAATATCCTCATGGCTCACCTCGCAGGGAGCATTATTCATCAGGCGTTTTACGTTCAGCGCGGCATCGGCCAGTGCGGGAATATCAGTAGACGGTACACCAAGCGTTGCCAGGTTATCGGGCAGGCTCAGTCGTTTCACAAGCGCGGAGAAGTATTCCACCAGCGCGAAAGATTTTTCTTCGGCACTCAGAGTGCGATCGGCATCAGGCAACAGATCCCAGACCTGAGCGAATTTGTCTACCACATTAGGACGGATAGCTTTCATGCAAGGTGCTAACAGAATCGCATTGGCTACACCATGAGGCAGGTGATAACGCCCCCCGAGCGGGTAAGAAAGTGCATGGACAAGATGAGTTCCGGCATGATTAATCGCTACTCCGCCATAATAGGACGCCCACAGCATTTCCAGTTTAGCCAGCAAATTGTTCGGTTCATTAACCGAAGTTTCGATGTTCTTCAGCAATTTCTGTAACCCGATGAGCGCCGCGTTATCGCTTACCGGATTGGCCACAGTAGCGGTAAAGCACTCAATCAGATGACATAACGCATCAATTCCGGTTGATGACGCAATATGCGCTGGCATGCTGGTAGTCAGTTCAGGCAACAGGGCAACGTAATCTGGTAATAGCACCGGAGCAATGATCCCGACCTTGGTGTTTTGTTCCGGGATTGCCAGAATCGCATTGGGCGTCGCTTCAGAACCCGTACCCGCAGTGGTAGGGATCAGCACTGAAGCTACGCGGTGTAGCGGTTTCTCGCCTGCCAGCATGGCGTCAAGAGAAGGGGATTCGGGATGACATAGGACGGAGAGCAACTTCGCCACATCCAGTACGCTGCCACCGCCAATACCTATCACCATCTCTACGTTAAGACCTTTAACGCTTTCTAACAGTGTCGCAACGTCATGATGACCCGGCTCGGCAGGTACGTTATCAATAAGTGTTACCTGGCGGCCATCGTTACTTAATAAGGCGCGGATATGCGCCACTGCGTCCAGCCTGACGATATTGCTATCCGTCACCAGTAACAGCTGGCGTTTACCTGCCAGTAACGGCTCCAGTGCGGGGATAGCATTCGAACCGCTAATCACGGTGCTATTGATTGTTGCCACAGCATTCTCCTGTTGTTCGAGTGATTGAATTCGCTCACTGAGGTTCAGGAACGATTGCATCATGGGCTAAATTTATAATTTATCTCGGAACTGAATAACTTGAGCTTGCTCACATTTAATCAAATGTGATTGAATATAATCATTATCAATATTCAACAACCCGGAGCATGGATGAGTAGACATGTTGTAAGACCCCAGATCCTTGTCATTGCTGATGACTTTACGGGGGGAAATGATGCGGGAGTGAGTCTGGCGCTGACGGGAATGACGGTGAACGTCGCTTTCACATTGCCCTGTGCCGATGATGCAGATGTGCTGGTCATCAACACTGATAGTCGTGCTCTGGAGGCAGAGCAGGCCGCCGCCAGAGTAAGTGAGCTGGCGCTTGCGAGTCAGTCAGTTCCTCAGATGCAATGGCTCAAGAAAATGGATTCAACATTGCGTGGAAACCCAGGGGCCGAACTGGACGCGTTAATGCGGATTACAGGTAAAAAGCGGGCCATCGTGGCACTGGCTTGTCCCTCAGCAGGGCGAACCACCGAGCAGGGGCAGTGCCTCGTTAACGGTATTCCCGTAACGCAGACTGAATTTGCCAGCGATCCGAAAACGCCGGTCAATAGCGCCGATATCTGTGAGGTGTTACAGGCGCAAACCGCCATTGCGTGTCGGGCCATGTCCCTGAACGACTATCTGCAGCACCTCAGAGAGCCTGCTGCGAAAACGCCACAAATCTGGGTGGTGGATGCCCGCACGCAGACCGATCTTGATGTCATTGCTACGGAAGCGCTGATGCAGGAGGAACCGCCGCTGCTGGTGGGGTCTGCCGGGATCTGTGACGCGCTGGCCCGCCATGTCCGGACACCATCCTCACAGTGCTTACTGGCGGTAGTGGGTTCAATGAGTGAAATCGCTCAACAGCAGATTGCTGCAGTGTGTCAGGACCCGCGGGTGGAGACTGTATTCATTGATATCGAAAATATCTTCAGCGGCATCCTGACAGAGTATGTGCAGCGTATCGCCAGGGTTCTCATCTCAGGTAAACACTGCATCGTTCATACCTGTCCCGACAGCGAATCACGCCATCATATTCCAATGCTGTGCGCGCGCCTGGCGATGAGCCGCGCGCAGCTCGGTGAAACAATCTGCCAGTTTCTTGCACAGCTTACCCGCCAGGTGCTGCAGGAAGTCTCGCCTGGAGCGCTGTATCTTTCCGGCGGTGATGTCGCAATGGCGATCGCAGATGCGCTGGAGGCAACAGGATTCCGTATTACCGACCGTGTGGCCCAGTGTGTGCCGTACGGTCATCTTGCCGATAGCTACTGGCAACGCCCGGTTATGACAAAAGCAGGGGGATTCGGTGACGAAACCACTCTGCGTCAGGTTTTAAATTTCATCGAGGAGAAAATGAGTGAATAACACGATAGCGGTAACCATGGGCGACCCGGCAGGTATTGGACCGGAGATCATTATTAAATCGTTGGTGGAGGGAGAACTGTCTGGCGCGCCGGTCGTCGTTGTGGGTTGTGCACAAACGCTGAGGCGCATCCAGGCATTAAATGTCACGCCGCCTGTGGAACTCCGGGTGATCGATAACGTAACCCAGGCACAATTTGCCCCTGGTGTTATCAACGTAATTGATGAACCTCTTGCCGATCCTACCGCTCTTCAGCCGGGCGTAGTGCAAGCGCAGGCGGGCGATCTGGCCTATCGCTGTATTAAGCGCGCCACCGCGCTGGCGCTCAGCGGGGAAGTGAAAGCCATTGCCACTGCGCCGCTGAATAAAGAAGCACTGCACATGGCAGGACATCATTATCCCGGCCATACCGAACTGCTGGCGCAACTGACCAACAGCCAAGACTACGCGATGGTGCTGTATACCGAACAGCTTAAAGTGATTCATGTCACCACGCATATTGCACTACGTAAATTCCTTGATACGCTCAGTGAGCAGCGAGTGAAAACAGTCGTTCAGGTCGCAGATGATTTCCTGCGTCGTGTCGGGTTTGATAATCCACGTATTGCGGTCGCAGGCGTCAACCCCCATGCCGGTGAAAATGGCCTGTTTGGCGAGGAAGAGATAACGATTGTCGGACCCGCGGTGCAGGCAATGCAAGCGAAAGGGTTGAATGTTACGGGACCCTGTCCACCGGATACGGTATTTATGCAGTGCCACGAAGGTATGTATGACATGGTGGTGGCGATGTATCACGATCAGGGCCATATTCCGCTAAAATTGCTGGGATTCTATGATGGGGTGAATATCACCGCCGGATTGCCGTTTATTCGCACCTCTGCGGACCACGGTACGGCGTTTGATATTGCCTGGACAGGTAAAGCCAAGTCTGAGAGCATGGCCGTGTCCATCCAGTTAGCAATGCAAATTACGCGGGATTAAAATGAAGGGATATAATCGGTTAGAACAGATTATGGATTATCTGAAAGGGCATAATCTGGCGACAGTTGAGCAGCTTGTTGCTGTGACTCAGGCCTCTCCGGCGACCATTCGTCGCGACCTGATTAAACTCGATCAGGAAGGTGTTATCAGCCGTACTCACGGCGGTGTGACGCTTAACCGGTTTATCCCTTCGCAACCGACCACGCATGAGAAAATGCAGCGTAGCCTGCTGGAAAAACAGGCTATTGCCAGCGCGGCGGCAAGTCTGGTGAAAGCCGGGGACGCCATTGTCCTGGATGCGGGAACGACGATGATTGAACTGGCGCGCCAGCTTACTCATTTGCCGTTGCGCGTCATCACCAGCGATCTGCACATTGCGCTATTTCTTTCTGAGTTCAAGCAAATTGAAGTGACGATCATCGGCGGGCGTATTGATGACTCCAGCCAGTCCTGTATTGGCGAACACGGGCGAAAACTGCTGCAAAATGTGTGGCCGGATATCGCGTTTCTAAGCTGTAACGGCTGGGACCTGACCCGCGGGATCACCGCACCGACGGAAGAAAAGGCCGGTCTGAAGCGCGACCTGATTGCAAACGCCAAACGTCGCGTACTGCTGGCAGACAGTTCAAAATACGGTGCATGGTCACTTTTCAACGTCACACATCTGGATGCGTTAACGGATATCGTGACCGATGCGCGACTCAATGAAGAGGTACGGCAGCAGCTTGAGCAACTGCCTTGCCATCTGACGTTCGCCAGTTAATCCGCATTTTGCGACAGCTGAGGTTCCAGTATCTCAATAAATGCTTCCAGCTGTCGCGTCATCGCCCCCCGACGCCAGACCAGCCACGTATTTAACCAACGCCAGTTTTCACTTAGCGGCCAGGCATTGACCTGATGGTGGCCGGGCATGCTTTCCAGCATAGAACGTGGAATCAGCGCAATTCCTGCGCCGGCAATCACACAGGCCAGCATGCCGTGGTAGGACTCCATTTCATGGATCGTGCCGGGCATCGCGCGATCGGCGTGAAACCAGCTTTCAAAGTGGCGGCGATAGGAACAGTTGGCGCGAAAGGCATAGATATTGTAACCATTCACATCGCTGGCTCGTTTGATGGGTGGGTGCCCGTGTGGGGTGACAATCATCATCTCTTCACGGTACACCGGCATTCCTTCAAGACCTGGATGGGTAATAGGGCCATCAGCAAAAGCGGCGTTCAGCGTACCGTCCAGCACACCGTCCAGCATGGTACCGGACGGTCCTGTTGCCAGTGCAAACTGGATTTTAGGGTAGCGCTGATTATATTCGGCAAGTGTGGCCGGAATACGCACGGCGGCTGTACTTTCCAGCGACCCCAGAGAGAACAATCCCTGTGGTTCATCACCAGCGACCACCATCCGCGCTTCTTCTACCAGCGCCAGGATCCGCTGGCTGTAACGCAAAAAATTGTGCCCGGAGGGAGAAAGCCGCAGACGTTGATTTTCACGAATAAACAGATCGACGCCAAGGTCAGCTTCAAGCTGGCGAATACGCGTGGTGAGATTGGACGGCACGCGATGCACCTTCGCCGCTGCCTGCGTGATGCTGCCGGTCTCTGCGACGGCATTGAACATTTCCAGTTGCGTCAGATCCATGATTTTCTCTATTCGTGAACGGAATGGTTAATATTATTCATTTTTCAGAAAGAGTAAACCTGCGCATGATATAACCATACCTTGCGAGAAAGAGAGGCACTTATGACCATCACAGCAGCAACACATGCTATTTCCGTTGACCCGACCAGTGGCGAAATGCTGACGGCAATGCCGTGGGCCAGCGCCGATGATATTACCCACGCGCTGAATCTGGCGGCGACGGGATTCCACGCATGGAAACACACGACCGTCGCCCATCGCGCACAGATGTTGCGCCGGGTCGGACAGGCGCTGCTTGAACGCGCCGAAGAGATGGCGCAGTGTATCTCGCGCGAAATGGGTAAGCCCGTCAGGCAGGCTCGTGCGGAAGTGGCAAAATCTGCGGCATTATGTGACTGGTACGCCGAACATGGGCCAGCGATGCTCAGTACCGAGGCCACGCAGGTTGAGAATAACCAGGCCGTGATTGAGTACCGTCCCCTGGGGACTATTCTGGCGATCATGCCGTGGAACTTTCCGCTCTGGCAGGTTATGCGCGGTGCCGTGCCGATTTTGCTGGCCGGAAATGGCTATCTGTTAAAGCATGCACCGAATGTCACCGGTTGTGCCGCGATTATCGCCCAGGTGTTTAGCGATGCGGAAATACCGGCTGGGGTATATGGCTGGGTGAATGCCGATAACGCCGGGGTGAGTCAGATGATCAATGACCCGCGTATCGCGGCGGTAACGGTGACGGGCAGCGTTCGTGCTGGTGCTGCGATTGGCGCTCAGGCCGGTGCTGCGCTGAAGAAATGCGTGCTTGAGTTAGGCGGTTCCGATCCGTTTATCGTGCTTAATGATGCAGACCTTGATTTAGCCGTCAAAGCAGCAGTGGCAGGGCGTTATCAGAATACCGGGCAGGTTTGTGCCGCAGCGAAACGCTTTATTATTGAACAGGGCATTGCCGCAGAATTCACCCGACGGTTTGTTGCGGCAGCCAGCGCACTGAAAATGGGCGATCCGCTAAATGAAGAGAACGATCTCGGCCCAATGGCTCGTTTTGATCTGCGGGATGAACTGCATCAGCAGGTTGAAGCCTCACTGGCTCAAGGGGCGCGCTTACTCCTCGGCGGGGAAAAAATAGCCGGTCAGGGTAATTACTATGCCGTGACGGTGCTGGGTGATGTTACGCCGGAAATGACGGCATTTCGCCAGGAACTGTTTGGCCCGGTTGCGGCGATTACCGTCGCGAAGGATGCTGAGCACGCATTAGCACTGGCTAATGACAGCGAGTTCGGCTTGTCGGCCACGTTGTTTACTGCGGATGAGGCGCTGGCGCAAAATATGGCGGCCCGTCTGGAGTGTGGTGGCGTGTTTATTAATGGTTACAGTGCCAGTGATGCTCGCGTTGCTTTTGGCGGCGTGAAGAAAAGCGGTTTTGGTCGTGAGCTTTCTCACTTTGGTCTGCATGAGTTTTGCAATGTGCAAACCGTCTGGAAAAACCGTCTCTGATAGCCCGGGTGCCTCTGCAGGGGCACCCGTCTTATTTCTGCAATAAATTTGTCATTTACTCTGCGTACACTCGCGTCTAACGCTTTGATACAGAAGAGTAATATGAACATAACGCAAATTTTTCGTCGCCTGATTCCCCGTCAATTTGGTCTGTTAACCGGTATCATTTGTATTATTGCGCTGTTCTCTGTTTTGCAGATTGCATCTTCGCTTATGCTCTCAGTTTCTGTCAGGGACGCGCAGATTAATGAACAGCATAATCAGCAGGTGCTTTTACAACAGTCGAAGATCGATGAAGCAAGGGTGGCGTTGTTATCTGCCAGCGACTTACTTAATCGTGCTGGCGTTTACTTTATGCAGGATGCGGCTACCGGCTCGGAAGGGAGCTGGCGCCCGTTAATGGAAGAGGCTCAGCATGCGTTAACGCAGTCAAAAACGGCATGGGATGCCTGGCTTGCAATGGATCCGCATCAGCCTCCCGACTTGATGGAGAGCTATCGGCGTTTTTATAGCGGTATTCAGGAGCAGGCCGATGGATTAATGCAATCCAATAGCATTGATGCGTTTTTTGCCGTGCCTGTGCAGGCGTTTCAGACAGACTTTAATGAAAATTATGCACGTTTTCAGCAAGACAGTTTCCAGCAGACGGAAAAAGGGCGAGAACAGCTGTTGACCAGTCTTGAACGTTTACAGCACCTCTTTTTATTTATTCCTCTTGTGCTGGTGGTGATTGCGGTACTGGTCTGGCGCAGTATGTCCCGCTGGGTAATCGCGCCGCTGAGACGACTGATCGATCATATTGATGTGTTAGCGGCTGGCGATCTTTCCCGCCCCGCACCGCAAGTGAGCCAGTTTAATCGTGAAGTAACACAACTGAGCTCACGTATCGACGCAATGCAGCAGGGGCTTCGAATGCTGGTACAGCAGGTGAATGATGCTACGACCTCCATGGTGGGAAATATCACTCAGCTTACGCAAAGCAATAAACAGTTATATCAGCAATCCGCGAAACAGAGCGATGAGCTAAATACGGTGACTTCGCATATATCGTTTCTGGAAACACATGTTGAGGATAACAGTGGGTTTGCTCAACTGGCGAATCAACGCGCCGTGCAGGCGCGGGATATTGCTGCGGGTGGCGATCGGATGATGGCAACGGTAAATGCATCGATGCAGGCGATTGTTGCCCGTTCATCAGAGATGCGCGGGATCATCTCACTGATTGACAGCATCGCGTTTCAGACCAATATTCTGGCGTTAAATGCGGCGATTGAAGCTGCGCATGCTGGTGAACAAGGGCGTGGATTTGCGGTTGTTGCAAAAGAGGTTGGCTTGTTGGCGAGAAAAAGCAGTCAGTCCACGCAGAATATTCAGGCGCTGATTCATCATTCATTGGCGGGAATTGACGAGGGATTTCATGCGGTTAACGGACTGGATGACAACTTACAGCAGGTTATATCGCTGGTGGAAAATCTTGGTGCCTTATTGAATGATATTTCTGCTGCGACGATGAATCAAGGAACCCGTATTCACGAGTTGACCAGTCAGCTTCAGGCTCTGAATAACGAAGCCCGTCAGACCAGCGATCTGGTGAACGCCGCGTCTGATTCCTCCCTACAGTTACACCATGAATCTCATCAGCTTATGCAGGCCGTGGCCAGATTCCGTCTTCCGGCCTGACGCGGTGTATTTAGCTCTGTTATACTCGCAGGCCTTTCATACCTGCGAGCAAGGAGCATGTTGTGGCCAGGGCCATGGACAATTCAATTTTAGAGACCATTGTGCAGCAGGTTCGTCCGCTGATTGGTCAGGGAAAAGTTGCCGATTATATTCCTGCATTAGCCTCCGTCGATGGCTCAAAACTGGGTATTGCCATTTGCACCGTTGATGGTCAGCACTATCAGGCGGGGGAGGCGCAAGAACGTTTTTCTATTCAGTCGATTTCAAAGGTGCTTAGCCTGGTTGTCGCAATGCGTCATTACGAGGAAGACGAGATCTGGCAACGTGTTGGCAAAGATCCTTCCGGTCACCCGTTTAACTCGCTGGTGCAGTTGGAAATGGAGCAGGGTATACCGCGTAATCCCTTTATCAATGCCGGGGCATTGGTGGTTTGCGATATGCTGCAAGGTCGCCTGAGCGCGCCACGGCAACGAATGCTGGAAGTGGTACGTGCATTAAGCGGCGTTTCAGATATTGCTTATGATGCGACGGTTGCTCGCTCTGAGTTTGACCATTCCGCCCGCAACGCGGCAATTGCCTGGCTGATGAAGTCCTTTGGCAATTTTCATCACGATGTGACGACCGTTCTGCAAAATTACTTTCACTACTGTGCGCTGAAAATGAGTTGCGTGGAACTGGCGCGGACCTTCGTGTTTCTGGCTAATCAAGGGAACGCTTTCCATCTCACCGAGCCGGTAGTCACGCCGATGCAGGCGCGGCAGATTAACGCGCTAATGGCGACCAGCGGTATGTATCAAAATGCCGGGGAGTTTGCCTGGCGGGTAGGTCTGCCGGCGAAATCGGGTGTCGGTGGTGGCATTGTGGCGATCGTGCCGCATGAGATGGCGATTGCGGTCTGGAGTCCGGAGCTGGATCCGGCAGGGAACTCGCTGGCGGGTATTGCGGTACTGGAACAATTAACTCAACAGTTAGGACGCTCGGTTTACTGATGAACACACTCGACCCGCTTTTTGCCCGACTGGCGAAATCGACTTTCCGATCGCGGTTTCGTCTCGGTCAGAAAGAAAGACAATATTGTCTGGAAAAAGGTGCGCCGGTCATTGAACAACATGCGGCCGATTTTATTGCTAAGCGACTGGCTCCCGCGTTCCCGGCCAATGACGGAAAACAAACGCCGATGCGCGGACATCCGGTGTTTATCGCTCAACATGCCACGGCGACGTGCTGTAGGGGATGTCTGGCCAAATGGCATGATATGCCTCAGGGGCAACCATTGAGCGAGCAACAGCAACGTTACGTTGTCACTGTTATCTACCACTGGTTAGTGCTGCAAATGAATAAGCCATAGATAACATAATCCTATGATTCGACTCCTTGTGTTATGTAATTGTTAATTGCAGTATGAAGGGGTCAATCTAAGGAGACTAAATGGCTACCCACACCCCCTGCTTTATACTGAGCGCGGAACAGATCCTGTCGAGAATCGACGAGCTTAGTGATGTCCTTGAACAGTGCGTGAACGATGGCGCATCTGTCAGTTTTATGCTCCCTTTTAACCGCGATAAGTCACGGCCTTTTTGGACGCGTGTTGCACAAAGTGTCTCTTGTGGAGAACGCATTGTTCTGGGGGCTGAAAATGCGCAGGGGACGCTTGTTGGAACCGTTCAGCTCATTATCGATCAACCCGAAAACCAGCCTCATCGTGCAGACGTTGCCAAACTTCTGGTTCATACCTCCGCACGGCGGTGCGGGATCGCCCGGGAATTGATGAATACACTGGAAATTTGCGCACATCATGAGGGGAAAACCCTCCTGGTTCTTGATACGTCTACTGGCAGCGCCGCAGAGTTGTTCTACCACAATTGTGGATGGCAAAAAGCAGGGGTAATCCCTGGCTATGCAAAAATGCCTGATGGAACACTGGCCGGGACCACACTTTTTTATAAAACGCTCTAATTTGTCACCGGGCATTGATCAAAACAGGGTTTCATTGTATTAAAGTTTGCTAACCTATTAGACCAATTTAATCAGGTTGTATGACTAATCATAAAGGGAACCCATTGTGCAAACACTAAATCGTCGCGATTTCCCCGGTGCTCAGTATCCTGAACGCATTATTCAGTTTGGTGAAGGAAACTTCCTGCGCGCCTTTGTTGACTGGCAAGTTGATCTGCTGAATGAACATACCGATCTGAACTCTGGTGTGGTCATTGTTCGTCCTATCGAAAGTACGTTTCCGCCGTCACTGAGTACCCAGGATGGTCTCTATACCACCATCATTCGTGGTTTGAATGAAAAGGGCGAGGCCGTCAGCGATGCCCGTTTAATTCGTTCGGTTAACCGCGAAATCAGCGTCTATAGCGAATACGATGAGTTCCTGAAGCTGGCGCATAATCCTGACATGCGTTTTGTTTTCTCTAACACCACGGAAGCGGGTATCAGCTACCACGCGGGTGATAAGTTTGATGATGCGCCGGCTGTGAGTTATCCGGCCAAACTGACCCGACTGCTGTTCGAACGCTATAGCCATTTCAACGGTGCGCTTGATAAAGGCTGGATTATCATTCCTTGCGAGCTGATTGATTACAATGGTGAAGCGCTGCATGAACTGGTTCTGCGTTATGCTCAGGAATGGGCGTTGCCGGAAGCATTCGTACAGTGGCTGGACCAGGCAAACGCATTTTGTTCTACGCTGGTGGACCGTATTGTTACCGGTTACCCACGTGACGAAGTTGCGAAGCTTGAAGCTGAACTGGGTTATCATGACGCGTTTCTTGATACCGCAGAACACTTCTATCTGTTTGTTATTCAGGGGCCAAAATCATTAGCCACTGAACTTCGCCTCGATAAATACCCGCTGAATGTTCTGATTGTTGATGACATCAAGCCGTATAAAGAGCGTAAAGTCGCCATTCTCAACGGTGCGCACACAGCCCTGGTACCGGTCGCCTGGCAGGCAGGGCTTGATACCGTGGGTGAAGCAATGAATGATGCTGAAATTCGCGCCTTCGTTGAGAAAGCAATCTATGAAGAGATTATTCCGGTGCTGGATCTGCCGCGTGATGAATTGGCGTCATTTGCCAGTGCGGTGACCGGCCGATTCTGCAACCCGTACATTAAGCATCAGTTATTGTCGATTGCGCTTAATGGCATGACCAAATTCCGCACCCGTATTCTGCCGCAGCTGTTGGCAGGGCAGAAGGCCAGTGGCCAATTGCCGCCGCGTCTGACATTCGCCCTGGCAGCCTTGATTGCTTTCTACCGTGGTGAGCGTAACGGTGAATCTTATCCGGTTCAGGATGATGCGCATTGGATGGAGCGTTTCCAGGTGTTGTGGGCTCAGCATCGTGACCGCCAGATTACTACCGAAGCGCTGGTCAACGCGGTATTGGCCGTAAAAGAGCATTGGGAACAGGATTTGACACAGGTTTCCGGACTGGTCGAACAGGTTTCTGCCGACCTGGATTCTATCCTGGCGAAAGGCATGCGCGAAGCGGTTAAGCCACTGTGCTAATACGTTAACCCGGTTCAGGCCGGGTTTTTTTATCGTCCTTATTTTTAGTTACAACATACAATTTAATTTCTAAAAATGGAGCATGCCTGTAGCTTCAATGCACACTATGGTCAGCAGGAAAAGATGTTTAGATAATGTTGCTATAAGCTTGCAACATTGATCGCGATCACGTTTAATGTCCCGGCTTTCACATTTTCCGAAGATAACCATGATCGTTCGCCCCCAACAACACTGGCTACGCCTGATATTCGTCTGGCATGGCTCAGTATTATCGAAAATCTTTTCACGCTTGCTGCTGAATTTCCTGCTCTCCATTGCTGTTATCATCATGCTGCCATGGTATACGATGCTGGGTATCAAATTTACTCTGGCACCGTTCAGCATTCTTGGTGTCGCAATTGCAATCTTCTTAGGCTTTCGTAACAACGCCTGTTATTCGCGCTATGTTGAAGCCCGACATTTGTGGGGGCAGTTGATGATTGCTTCCCGTTCACTTCTGCGTGAGGTGAAAACGACCTTACCAGACGATGCTGAACTGGGGCAGTTCGTTCGTTTGCAAATCGCATTTGCCCATTGCCTGCGTATGACTTTACGTCGACAACCGCAGGCGGAGCCCCTGGCAAAATATCTCAGCGAGAGCGATTTACAGACCGTTTTTGCGTCTCAATCACCGGCCAACCGCATTCTGCTGCTGATGGGGAAATGGCTGGCCGTTCGCAGACGAAATGGGCAGCTATCTGATATATTATTTCACAGTTTAAACAACAGGTTAAATGATATGTCAGCAGTGCTGGCAGGTTGTGAGCGTATCGCGAACACACCCGTTCCGTTTGCTTACACCTTAATCCTGCATCGCACGGTATATCTGTTTTGCATTATGTTGCCGTTCGCGTTAGTGGTGGATTTACACTATATGACACCGTTCATCTCGGTGCTTATTTCCTATACCTTTATCTCGCTCGATACGCTAGCCGAAGAACTCGAAGATCCGTTTGGTACAGAGAATAATGATCTGCCACTCGATGCGATTTGTAACGCGATTGAAATCGATTTGCTGCAGATGAATGATGAAACCGTTGTGCCGGCGAAACATATGCCAGATAAGCATTACCAGCTGACATAACATCCGGTAGAGCTGGTAGCACGACCAGCTCTTATTGTTTCACTGAAGGAGTAGGTAAGACTTGATACGCCGGTTAGTGCGGCTTTAGCCGAATTCTCTTTGCCACCACGCAGGCTGCATATCGGTAAATGAATGAAACTCGGGAGCCAGATCTTCATCATTGGGGTCATCAAAAACGCCCGCTAATAGTGCTATTACCGGAGCATCATCAATAGCACCAACTGAACTTCCACATTGAGGGCAAAAAGCGCGACTGGAGGTTTCTGAAGAACGCCAGGTAGTCGGTTTACCCGCTTTTCCCGTCCATTCTACATTTTCAGCATTAAATTCAATCCAGACGACGGTTGGTGCACCGGTATGCTTGCGGCAAATATCGCACGAGCAGGTATGCGAATTATTAGGGCTCGTCGCGGTAAAGCGAATAGAGCCACACAGACAACCGCCAAGGTAGACTTTAGACATGACAACCCCCGTCAGTAAACGTTCTCAGACACTAGCAGATGACTGGCTGCATCACTAGATCTTCATCGTAAAAAGGCGAGGGCGCGCATGGGGAATTTACAACAATTATCAGCCCCTGGTATAAAGAGGCTGATACCTGGAGGTCAGTGATTAAGAATTGTGTCTGGCAACGATAAACAACCGCGGAAACGCCAGCAGTATTTTCCCATTCTCTTGCAGCGGATATTGCTCCTGCAGCAATGCATGATAGCGCGCCAGATAGCGATGTTGTTCGCTTTCACTCAGATCCTGCAACCAGGGACGCAACCCCGTAGAACTCACCCAGTCGATAATTGACTGGTGTGAATCCATAACGTGATAGTAGGTTGTACGCCAGATATCGACATCGCAGCCCATGTCAGTCAAAATATCATAGTACGCATGCACTCCGGGAAGAGGTGCACGGCCGCGATCGGGGTAACCCAGTTCATAGGCGACTTCACGCATCAGAACATGCGTTGGCTCCAGCCAGTTATCCGGCATTTGTACTGCCAGTACGCCTTCTTTCCCCAGCAGAGAGACCAGGTGGGGAAACAGCTGATAGTGGTCGGGAACCCATTGCAAAGATGCGTTTGCATACAGCAGATCGACAGGCTCTTCTGTCTGAAATGCGCTAATATCCGCTTCGATAAAATGACAGCCCGGCAATGCGTTGCGCGCTTCGCTCAGCATTGCCGGTGAAGAATCCACGCCTGTTATTTGCGCTGATGGCCAACGTTGATGTAGCAATGCGGTGCTGTTACCCGGGCCGCAGCCGAGGTCGACGACTGAACGGACATTCTCCAGCGCGACTCTGCTGAGCAATTCAGCTGCGGGCCGCGAACGTTCGGTTTCATATTGCAGATAGAGCGAAGGGTTCCAGTCAGCCATGTTTTTGTATCCTGTGTGCGATGAAATAGTATGATTCTGAGCCAGCAATTTTCATTACGCCCTCAGAATCAGTGATTCTTGTTCCTTCCCAACATAGCAAGTGTAGCTTTAAAGGGTAAAAACAGGACAAATCGCATTACAAAAGATAATAATTCATAATCTTTCTTATACTTCTTTTGCTTTCTCTTCAGGATCGCGATCTCTCTTTGGGCATTCAAAAAACTCTTGATATAACATTCACCATTATTATGGTTGTCGATAAAGTCATCACCGTAGTTGCTTTCATAGAGGCTTATGCAGTATTTTATTTTTTTCTTAATAGACTCAATGTCATCAAATTGAATCCAATATTCAGATAATAAGTATGCTATCAACTTCTCCTGGAAAGCAGACATGGTACTGTGTTTATCATTCAAAAATATCGCATCGAAATCTTCTAACACTTCAATTTTATGTGTGGCTTCGTACCATTCGCTTCGGCCAAAGCAATAAACTGGTTTACCTAAAATCAAGGCCTCAATGCTTGTGCCAGAATTACATGCGATAACGGCAGAACTCCCTTCAATTAATTCGTGGATGTTAGCATCAACAGACAAAACATTTTCGTTGGTTGCTAATAGATATGCAATCTTGGCATCAATACCTCTGGATTTACACATCGGATGGCGTTTGATTACCAACGTTCGATTTGTCTTTTTAGCCAATGCCGCAACATAGTCTAATGCCCCCATGGCGCTGATGTTCTCATGATCGGTAACCGAATCAGAGTTGATCTGCATGGGGAAAAACAGGTAATCCGAGGGGAGAGCAACGTGGTTATGTGGCTGTTGATGCTTGGAGAGTTTTGTCTCCCTGAAAAAATCCCGCTTCTCGGCAATGATATTTTTGGCACTGTCGTGATCTATTTTATTTATTTTATCGATATATGAACTGAAGTTGACACAAATATCTGCCCACCCCGAATATCCATTTTCATCTACAGAGTACAACCCATATATAGGTGATTCTTTTATCGAGAAAACATTTTTGTCATTATTATATGAGTGAAAGGAGAATGTAATGGATTCTTTAATTGCCAGTCTTTTAAGACCATAACAAGGGAAATTAGCTGGATTCAGTATTACCTGTAATTGTTCATCATGGAGACAAGATATAAAATTACCAATAAATTGTCGATGAATGCCTTCACTCTTACCGAGCCATTGTGGTAAGTCAAAGTAAAAACGGTTTAAATCATTCATCATAACTCCAGGTGATTAATGTAAATAAAACTTTGGGTCAGGTTAAGCTTTATTTAGTCGTCGGCCGCCCGCTAAACAGTAACGATTATCATTAAAAATGCAGATATTGCATTATATTATTTTCAGAGGAACAATACAATCCGGTACTTTTGAATCGAAGTGGAGACAGAAGGGCATATCGACATATTCAGAAACAAGTATGCTGAATAATATATTTCCCCACATCAACAACTTTATTTGTATCAGGGGCAACATTGAGTACTATAAACCGCATTTGTGGGCAGAACAGTTCCAGGCTTTTTTTACTGCATTCCGTTTGTAACCATTTATGACTGCCACTTTCGGTTTGTACCAGATTGAGGTTTGCATCCTTACTGCACACAAAACCATCCACAATTGCTTTTTGCCTTGCAGCATCCAGATTCAAGCCAATAACATTTAGCTCATCGACGTCTTTATCATGTGAACTGGCAGAGACGCGGGTCAACGCACAACCAGCCAGCGTGAATGAAAGAATCAATAGAAACGCGACGCGTAAGATAGTGTTGTTATTTTGATGAACATGGATAGTTCTTTGCATTGTGCTGTAAGGTCCGTTGCTGTGAAATTCCAGGGGCACAGGTTTGTGTCGTACCTTGGTTGTACGCGAGAAGGACTGAATGAGCAATTACAACGTCAACGATTTGACGTATGCGTAAAGTGTATGGTTTGAATGGTAGTCGGTGAACAGCATAAATCCAGGAACAAGCGCTGTTATGCGTTATCAACGACCAGCACAATGATGAACCCAAAATGCCAGGTTTCACTTATCACTATGTAAGTGCGCATAATGTATATTATGTTAAATTGAATTTATCCCGTATTACCGCAGTACCGTATCGTGAAGCAGATCGTCCCCTAACCCTTCCAATACCGAGTGCAATCTCGGCGGCCTAACCTTGACAAAACACCGACGGTGACCGGCTGGTGTAGAACTGCCATGTACTGTTATTGAGTCGCATTATGCTGAAATAAAACGGCTCTTTCGGTTTAAGGTAAAAATCTGGCAGCGTTCTCGCTAACAATGGGTGAATGTTAGTTCCGCCGGAACTTGAGGCGACATTTCCAGACTCCATAAAGTAATCATTATCTTTGCGGGTAAAGGTAAACCAGACATTTTGATTTACCGCCTGATTTTCACCGTTTTTATCAGTTATTTTTCCACGTAAAATAGCCACTCCATGGTTGCCATTAAAAACGTATCTAACTGAAATATCACCACGAATATCTGGATACTCCATTATTAATACTCCGGAACAATCGAAATGCGACCGTTGCCAGTTTTGTATTGCCATCGTGGCTGCAATTGTCAACGCTACTGCTAAAATGATGCCAATACACCATTTTATATTACGTCCCCACATGTCTGGACTCCATGAAATAATAATGAGTAACACAGTCATTATCATGCCAACGGCTAAATTGCTTTCGACAAGTTAATGCGGAGATCCGCGGAAAATTAGGATACAACGAGAGATAAATCCAGGGATAGCTCTGACAATCCAGCATGCCGGCTTTGATAAACTGTTGGTGCTGATCAAATTTAAGCACATCCTGGTTGGCGTACCAGTGACATCCCTCCCCTACGCTTAAAGGCACATAACGGCTGAGTCGGGGATCAAACTGTGCCTCCCAGGTAACTACTGCGGCTATAAAGCAACAGACGAACCCCGCCAGAAGCCAGCAAAGAGTGCGCATACGCAGTGATTTTTTCGCTGTTTTTACCGACGATAACGATGCTGTTACGGGTTGATCGCTGAGCGGGTCTTCTATCTTCTGTTCCAGCACTTCCAGTTGTGGCTCAAGGCGGATCCCGACTTTCGGTACGGTTACGATAAGTTCTTCATTCAGGCTAAGTTCTTTAAATGCGCGACGCAGCAAGGAGATATTCTGATAGAACGTATTATTGGTGACCTGCGCACCGTTAATATACCAGACATGCTCAAAGAAATAATTACGTTCAATAACCTGCCCCTGTTGTTGAATTAATAATAGTAAACAACGGGTTGCCGGATTGCTTAATGTTATACGTTTGGTCTCATCTGATTTCGCGTAGAGTACGTTCCGCTCTGGCCAGAATACAACGGTACTGTTAAGCAAAAACACGTGTGCCATTATGTTCCCTGAATATGGATTTTTGTCAATTTAGCTGGAGCGAGCACTGCCAGCGTTAATTTACGACAGTTGAAAACCCCCAACGATTTCCTTCATCGTTAATCACAGTAAAGTTTATCTTATTATTCAGCATTTCAGGAGGTGCAGACTTAAAAATTACCTGCCGGGAACGCGGTGAAACCACTATTCCAGTTATGGAATAGTCTCCTGAAACTACATTAGCCAGAGATATGTTCCAGGAACTCTGATTAACAGCGTAAATCCCCCCGCTTTCATGGTGAAAACTTAGAAGATTGATGCTTTTTTCAGTCAACACACCTGTATTTTTCGGTCTCCATAGGACTTTTAGCTGATTTCTTAACGTTAAGCGCACTTTTTCACCAGTTGAGCTATTTTTCGCTTCCGCTGGAACCTGGTACACGTTGAGCCAGAATAGCGACTCGCGATCGTTGGCAAGCTCCGTACCGGTTGTCATGATCTTTATCTCGCGTTGTTCACCGGGGAGAATTTTTAGCACCGGGGGAAGCACGATAAAAGGCGAGCTGGCCTGGGATGGCCCTTTCTCTGGCGTGCCGTCATCTACCCAGCTTTGAACCACCACCGGATAATTTCCGTCGTTGACCAGCATTACCGTGCGTTGAGTCTCTCCGTGGTTGAAGATGACCCGAGTCGTACTGATGTTAACCGCTGCCTGCACGCCAAATGCCAGCATCCAGAGGCTACTGAATACGTAATAAAACTTGTACATGTGACTGGTAGCTCCCCGCCGTTAACGTATCCGCGCCAAAACTTGCCAGACGAGCTTCGAAGCTTTCGCTGTAGTAATTGACGCCATCCTGGCTGCCATTTTGCTGCGTATTACTGCCAATGACCGGCATCCAGCCGCCTTCGCTGCCGCTACCGACAGTAGATACCGCCATAAAATTCACTGGACTACCCGCCCGGTAAACACGCACGCCAACGCCGCGAGCCCGACCGGGGGTACCGTATTGCGTATCCAATAGCCAGGTTACGGTTTTACCGGTAATCAAATTAAAACCCCAGGCGCTGTTAACGCTGCTTTCCGGCGCAAGAAGCCCCATTGCGACATTGCTCTTCCCGGTCGCCACACCCGAAACCACCGTTGATTCGCAGGCAAATCCTATCTGGAAGGGCGCTGAGGAATATTCCCCCAGCCTGAGCTGAGCCACGGAAATTGGTGGCAAATGCACTACCGGCGTAAAATCGGTGACCTGACACATTGCCGCAC
The DNA here is from genome assembly GCF_030333085.1 of Citrobacter sp. Cpa228. NCBI lineage: Bacteria > Pseudomonadati > Pseudomonadota > Gammaproteobacteria > Enterobacterales > Enterobacteriaceae > Citrobacter > Citrobacter sp. Cpa228. Next base: position 50,535 of record NZ_JAOWGQ010000030.1, read on the forward strand.
GTTTGACGAAGATCCCGTTATTGTAAAGGCTGATCACTGACGGCCAGTCATTCGCCCAGCCAGCCCAATTTCCTCCACGGTGCGGCTGACCTATCTTGATACCCCACGAAGTTGTACCTGGCGCACGAAAAACCACGTAAGCATTGGGATTCACATAGCTATTGTAAGTAGCAGACTGCGCCTGGTTGGCGTAATAGCGTGTATCCAGCGTTTTGATCAATTCGGCGCTTATCGTCGAGAAGTTCTTGGCCTTAATCAGGAAGTTGCCATTGGTGTCGAGATCCAGGTTTTCCAGTGGGCGTTGCTGCCAGCTGTCGGTAAAGACGCTGCCTGTTGCATCGTGCGTCAAGCGTAATGCGACGTTTTTCATTATGGTCAGATACGCGCCAGGTACATCCGTTGCTTCATACCAGCCAGCCACGGTGTCATCACCGTTAGTTGACCAGGCTTCATAGAGTTGCCCGGCGGTGTCCGGTGTACAACGGAAAAATACCTGCTCAGGATCGTAACCGCCGCCTTTATGAGCATAAGTGGTAAAAGGGATCCCGCCGCTGGAGGTCAGGATCGTCCCTGCCGGCTGAAAACTGCTATTACTGGTGATATCGACAGACTTACTCAATCCCGGCAATAACCCGTTCCAGGCATCGTTGCCGCCGCCGGAGCGCCAGTCATTGGCAATGCCGTCCGTACTTGCACTAAGCCTGTGCGTGCCTTGTGCGCCATTACTTCCTGATTTATATGGATAAATAATGTATTCACAGGCGGCCTGTATCTGACAAGAAAACAGCGCCAGCACCAGAAAAAATAGTCTCATGAGCGCCCTTTTGTTACGCAAGTGACCGTTAATGCAATTAACGGTTCTGTACGTTGTTGTTGGTTAAGTTTCCACGGCAACGAACAATCACTGCTTTCCAGCATCAATAGTCCCTCTTCGTCTTCAACGCGGGCATATACCTGGTTCGCCTGGGCAACCATCCCGACTACACGACCTCGACCGTCGGTCACTGCCGCTCCCATCGGTAACGTCACGTCACTCTTCACAGTGATGAGTAACGGATAGCCAGAGAGCGTTGCAAAACGCAGTTTTACTGCGGCCCCTGCCATTGGTGCAATGCGCCGTTGGCTCTCCTGAAGCTCTGCGTTGGTGTTCATTCCGCTACCGTCGAGAGTCACATTGTTATAACGATAAGGTGTCAATGAGGGAACCAGCGCATAACCCCCACTGTTCACAGTTGCACCCCGTCCGCCCCCTACTCTGGCTCCCACAGCGCCTGGCGCTTCCACCAGAGCAAATGTGTCGCCAACCCACGGGCCGGCCACAATGCCATGGCGATGTACAACGAGCGCCCCGCGTATCCCTGCAGACCATTGCTGATAGTTTTGTGACTGTGAGACGCTGCCGTTTAGCGTGCCGAAAGCCGTATTTTTTTGCAGTGAACCACCCCAGTCGGTCACGCTGTTTGACCCACCTTGCCCCTGTTGCCAGCCAGTGGACAGCGCGTAATTAAGGGTTTCATCCTGATCAAGCGCACCAGACAATGCCAACTGCGCATTGCGCCCAGCCTGTTGAGCCTGACTCGCCGACAGCGCCAGCGTATGCTCACGTTCGCCTATACCTAAAGGCATTGAGACGGTAAGCGTTGCCATGTTTTCTTTTTGCACCTGTGAACGGTCACCGTTACGCCACCAGGTGTCCTGTCGGCTGAATGACATACCTAACGTCATTCGTCCAAAGGTGGTGTTATACCCAGCCTGCAACTGAGTGCTGCTGCCACGGTCACTGTAGTAATCCATCATTGATCCCGACAGCCATAGGTTTCCGTAGCTGCTCAATGTTTGGTTCACCGTAACGGTAAACTGGTTTTTTTGACGCAGCGTATCCGAGCGCCACTGCGCGTTGCTCCCGCTGACGCTTCGCTCACCCAGAACGTCACCGTAGTCACGATATCCTTCTGTGGAATAGCGATAACCCGCCAGCGCGACGTGAGTTCCTGTCGGAGTGAACGTTTTGCTCCAGTTGGTTTGCAGCCGCCAGCCACTCATGGTTTGAGAAGCAATCCGGGCCCGCGAACCGGTAACATCGACACCCAAAGCGCCCATCGACGTTGCCAGAACGCCTCCCATCAGCAGTGCCTGGTAGTCGTCGCCGATCCGCAAAGCGCCATTAGCGGTCAGGAGATTCGTCATCCCGCGCTCCAGCGTGAAATCGGTAAACAGACCATCGGCGGCGCTGTAATCCCGGGTCTTACCTGCCACCAGACCGTAGCGCCAGACGCCGGGACGCAGTGATAAAGGTACGCTGGCGTATGGCACGGTATAGCTACTCTTTTTGTTATCGGCGCCGGTGATTTCAACTTGTAAATCACCGTCCCAGGCTGTATTCGGCAAATCATCAAGTACAAAAGGGCCTTGTGGTACGCTGGTTTCGTAAAGCGTTCGACCATTCTGCTTGACCACAACGCGTGAAGGTGTAGATGCCGTACCACGAATTTCTGGGGCATAGCCGCGTCGCGACTGTGGCCACATTCGTTGATCGGTTTCCAGTTTGACACCTGTAAACGCCATACTGCCAAGCAGATTTCCCGAGGTGTAGCTTTCGCCTACCGTCAGTAAACTTTCCAGAGATGCGACAGGATGTTGAAGCCAGGTTTGCAGCGCATCCCAGCGTTGGCTTTCTCGATTGCCATCGCGCCGCCAGTTGGCAGACGACTGTTGGCGAAATTGCCAACTCCCCATGTTGAAGCCGCTGCTCAGTCCCAGCCAACCATAATCACTTTGCTGACCGTTATTTTTATTGTGATAGGCGTGCAGATTGTAGTTACTGAACAACACGCTCTCGCCGCTTTGCCACTGCGACGGCGGTACATAATCCATGGGGGTACGTTTTAATGCCGCCTGAGGAACGCTGAGATTCAGACGCAATAAGCTCTGGTCAAAATCCCAGCGTCCACCGCTGATCCGAGCTTCAGGGGCGAAGCAATCCTGCCCTTGTTCCGACGCTGCTGTTACGCCCTGTTCAACCCAGAATTTCGCCGGAAGACAGGGTTCGGTACGTCCAGCTGTATTCTGGCGAAACAACACATCATCCCGCCCTACATACCGTCCATTGAGCCAGATATCCACGCTATAACGTCCCGCGACCACCGCATCCGGATTGTTGAGCATTGCCAGGCTTTTTTCGTAACCACTCCCAAGCAACAATGTTTCGTCAAAGGTGTAATCGCTGGCAAAAACAGGCATCGCAGCGGGCAAAAAAAGCCACCACCAGCGTGGGTTAGTTTCGGACATTGTCCTGCTTCTCCAACGCCACGCGCCCGCTTAATGAGGCTCCCTGATCGTTAATCCAGCGCATTTGCGCGTCGTTCAATTGCGAAATTTTTGCAGGCCACGACATCGTCGCCCACGGTGCGATTGTTTCGCTCTGAATGCGCTGTTTTTTTCCCGCACCGCTGACGTCAAGTGACGAAAGCGCGAGATAGAAACCACTGTTATTACGTAAATGCAGCCTGCCATTCTGCAGCCAGACCCGGCTGGTATTCGCCATCTCCAGCGGCGAACCCACCAGCCCCTCGGGTCTGACCAATACTTTTACGCGGCTACGCACCAGCACCAGTAGCTGGTTATCGGTTTGCGCATCCTTATTTATGGGCGGGATCTGAATGAAGTTAAACCACCATAGCGATTCCCTGTCCTGTACGACGGGTTTACCGATGTAACGCAGCCGAACAGTTTGCCCCGCGTGGGCAGCCATCCGAAAGACCGGTGGCGTAGTGACAAAAGGAGCGGCCGCAGTTTGTGGTACTGATTGTGCATCGCCATCATCAAGCCAAACCTGAACGACACCAGGGACGTCGCCGCGATTAGTTAATTGCACACTGATTTCCCGGCTGTCTGCCGGATAGATTATCCGGTTGCCGGTCATCACTATGCTTGCCTGCACGCAGAAGCACATCATCATTCCAGCTAAACCAATAGCCAATCCTTTCATCACGCAGATCTCGCTTACAAATAGGAAATGGCGTATTGCACAGTGCCGACAACAGTCCCGGCGGTTGCCCCACCGTTCGGGCTAAAATACTGCACGGCAAAGTCGTGCTCACCGGACGTATTTCCGGCCGCAACGGTGATTCCTGTAACCGGAGTTCCAGTACGCAAATCAATAGGCGTAGTGCCCGCGCTATCGGTCAGCAGTTGTAATTCAACATTTTGCGCTGTACCCGTATTAGCCAGGTTTCCGCGCTCGGTCATATTATTTGCAACAAACACAGTTTTAATATCCAACGCATTAGCATCAACAGTACAACCAGTAACGCCGAGGGTGAATGTTGTCAGGCCTGCTGAAGATGATGCTGCCGCGAGATCGCTTTTCGCAACAGACGGCAGTAATACGACCGGCCGTGCATTTACACCGTTAACCGTGACTTCGCAAGTTTGTTCGGTCACTTCGCCTTTAAAGGTGATGGTATTTGCTGAATCAGCATACGCTATTTGCGCAAATAATAACGCAAGGCCACCAACCGCAAATATGTAACTGGTATGAGGATTATTGATTTTCATATTGTCTGTCCTTAATTAATAAATACATCGGTATCGTAATAAATAATGCAATAGCCCCTCTCTGCTGAGAGCGGAGTATTTATTGAGGGATACAGCGACGCCAGTAATGTCTTATGACTCCGTAGGATTAACCCTACGATGACTGCTAGTTTAAGAATAATCCCAGAGATTAAAACCTTTGTTTTCTCAAATCATATTAGGTCGGTCTTAAATAAGATCTCAATTTCGATGTTTTCGATATAACTCATTGTTTATATTGAGTTTTATAGCTAGCGATAATTTCCCTAAGAAAAATTTTCTTAACCTGAATTAAACACGATAAAGACCATGTTCATCACAGGTTAATGCAGCCATAGCCAACCTTGTGACCGTTTAGTCTTAAAGTTAACCTTCGTTATTACCCGTGTTCGTCCTGGTGTTAACATAAACTTGCCGGGGTTAATTCAACCTGGCAAAGTAGCACATAATTTTAAGATGAGAGGAATATTTAACCGAGATAACGTTATATTTTCCTCATAAATTGAAGCTTCAATGCAGTCTACTCAGCGTTGTCTTCGGTGTAAAAATAAATTGCCACCCCCCTAATGTAAAGAAATGAAAATACAATCTTATTCATAGAAAAGTATGAGTGAAGTCGGCAAAGGAAAAACCATAGTTATGATCATCACAGAAATGTAATGTGAGAAAAAAACAACACATCTAACCCTTACTACGCTCAAACTTGCGACGCAGCAGACCTTGAATATGCCTGATAATTCAAGAGAGCAAGTGTGTCTTTTGCACACCAATAGCAAATTTTTAAACCTGCGAATACATTATTTCGCGATGTGAATATCCGCGAAGATGACGCTAAATACGTCATTGATAATCTGAGTGTTTTATTAAATGGAGTTGTACAAGCAATAACAACCAAGTACTAAATACGACTCATTCTCACATGTTTTTTATAAACATGAGAACGAATGATGATAGCTAATACAAGTAAAGATAGGGGTAATAACTTATGGCCTCACAATATGACTTTACTGTCACCCTGCACGATCTTGCTTTTATTCTTAAGCAGATCAAAATATCCGAAGCGGCAACTAACCCAGACGGGAGCATTAATGCTGAAATGCTTCGGGAATTAGTCTCCAGTCCACTCTTGCCCTATGGACTTCGCACGGTAGATGGTTCATGGAATAACCTTCTACCGGGCCAGGAGTTATACGGTTCAGCCGATCAAACCATGCCAAGGTTAACAGCTTTAAACTGGCAAGATGCGGATCAAATGACCAGTTATATACAGATTGGCGGCATGGTTATTGATGCCGACCCACGAATTATTAGTAATTTAATTTCAGACCAGACGACCTCAAACCCGGCCGCACTTGAGGTTTTTAACGCATTAAAGGATGCGCCCGGCGGCGGGACTGTTACTGGGGATGACAGCTTATCCATTCCCAATCAGTCTCCCGATATCGGTCTCTCCCCTGCTTTTAACGGCTGGATGACCTTCTTTGGCCAGTTTTTCGACCACGGCCTGGATCTGATTCCGAAAGGAGGCAACGGTATTGTTTTCATTCCGCTCCAGCCCGATGACCCTTTATATGTGGAGGGGTCGGATACAAACTTTATGCTATTAACCCGGGCGACGGTTGATGAGAATCGAGAGACGGTAAACCTTACAACCCCCTTCATCGACCAAAACCAAACCTACACCTCCCATCCTTCACATCAGATTTTCATCCGCGAATACGCCATCATTGATGGGAAACCTGAGCCAACGGGGAATCTGTTAGGCGGCGCTAACGGAGGACTGGCTACCTGGGCTGACGTTAAAAACCAGGCTGAAACCCTGCTTGGCATTAAGCTTACCGATCAGGATGTTTTTAATGTTCCTCTGCTGGCGACGGACCGTTACGGTAATTTGATTTTAAGTGAAAATGGCAAGGTGCAGATTGTTACGACTGCCGGGCTGGTTGAGGCTAATGGCGGTCTGTTACCCGCGGGGACGTTCCGCACCGGTCATGCGTTTCTGGATGATATTGCACATACTGCCGCCCCCAAAGTGGGCCTGCTGGCAGATGATGACAGTGCTATCGGCGGCGAAGGACCACAACCTGCAGGAACTTATGATAACGAACTGCTCGACCGTCACTTTATTACCGGCGACGGTCGTGGTAATGAGAATATTGGCTTAACCGCGGTGCATGCTGTTTTTCACAGCGAACATAACCGCCTGGTTGAACAGTATAAAACTACGCTGCTGGAAACTGGTGATATCGTTCTGATTAACCAGTGGTTGATGCCGAATCACCAAATCACAGAATTACCTGCCGATACCTCTACCCTGGTCTGGAACGGCGAGTACCTATTCCAGGCCGGTCGTTTCTCCACGGAAATGCAGTATCAGCACCTCGTGTTTGAGGAATTTGCTCGTACAGTACAACCCGCCGTCGATCCGTTTGTCTTCTCCAACACAGCGGATATTAACCCTCAGATCTTTGCCGAGTTTGCGCATGTGGTTTACCGTTTCGGGCATTCAATGCTGACAGAAACCGTGGCGCGTACCGACATTGATATGCAAAGCGGCGATCTCGGCCTGATTGCCGCGTTCCTGAATCCCGTGGCATTCAATGAAATCAACGGTGCTACCGTTACTGACGATCAGGCCATCGGCGCGATTGTGCGTGGTATGACGCGTCAGGTGGGCAACGAAATTGATGAGTTTATTACCGATGCCCTGCGTAATAACCTGATCGGCCTGCCGCTGGATTTAGGCGCGCTTAACATTGCCCGTGGTCGCGATACAGCAATGCCAACGCTAAACCAGGCTCGCGAGCAGTTCTTTGCCTTGAGCGGTGATAGCCAACTACGGCCCTATACCAGTTGGGCTGACTTTACCACCTACCTGAAAAACCCGGCCTCGATCATTAATTTTATGGCCGCTTACGGTCAGCATGAGCTGATCCTCAATGCCACCAGCCTTGAAGGTAAGCGCGCGGCGGTGAACTTCCTGCTGTTTGGCGACGCCAACAACGCCCCACCTGCGGATGCCATGGATTTCTTCAACAGCACCGGTGCGTGGGCAACCAAAGAAACCGGACTGAATATGGTCGATTTCTGGATTGGCGGGCTGGCCGAGCGCAAAAATGAATTTGGCGGCATGCTGGGGTCAACCTTCAACTTTGTTTTTGAAACGCAAATGGAAATGTTGCAGGACGGTGACCGTTTCTACTATCTGAGTCGCGTTCAGGGTCTGAACATGCTCAATGAACTGGAAGCTAACTCGTTTTCCGCGCTGGTAATGCGTAACAGCGATCTCGGCGACGCGGATTCCTCTCACCTGCCCGCCAATCTGTTCCAGACGCCGGACCATATTTTTGAAGTGAACCGTGTGTTGCAAACGGAAATCGACCCGAAATGGGGGAATCCGCTGAAGGATCTGCTCTCGCCGCTGCTGGTGCGTCGCGATCCGGGTGCTGATGTGGATGGCGATGGCTTTGCCGACGGTGGGTATCTGAAATATACCGGCGATGGGCATGTGGTACTTGGCGGTACGGCAGGCAACGATACGTTAATCGGGGGGAAAGGCATCGACAGCCTGTGGGGCGACGGCGGTGATGATCGCCTGGACGGTGGTGATGAAGCGGATGTGGTTCACGGCGGCGACGGTGACGACATCATTACTGACACCGGTACGCCCGTGGGCGATGCCGACTTCCTGCACGGCGATGCCGGACACGATGTCATCTTCTCCGGTAACGGGAACGATCTGGTCTTTGGCGGCAGCGGCAGCGACTTCGTGGTGGTCGGCGAAGATGCTCAGGAGGTCTTCTCGGGGCAGGATAACGACTTTGCGCTTGGGGGATCGGGCGCTGATTTCCTGATGGGCAACGAAGGAGACGACTGGCTGGAAGGTGGCGACGGATTTGACACCCTCGCCGGAGACAACTCAGAGCTGTTTTTCAACAGTACCATTATTGGTCACGACGTTCTGAATGGTCAGGGCAACGACACTGACTACGATGGAGAAGCCGGTGATGACATTATGGTTCAGGGCGCGGGTATTCAGCGCAATAACGGCATGGCCGGTTTCGACTGGGCTATCCATAAAGGCGACCCGAACGCAGCGAACTCTGACCTCGGGATCCCGATTTTCGTCAACCAGCAGGAATTTATTCTGCGTGACCGTTTCGACCTGGTTGAAGGACTGTCCGGATGGAAACACAACGATATCTTAACCGGTACGGAACAGCCGCTCGGTACGGCACCGGTTCAGGGTGTTCCCCTCTCCAACAATCTCACCCAGGAGGGGGCTGACAGAATTGACGGCCTGCAAGCCATTCTCGGCGTAGAACGCTCGGCGAATCCGAACGCGGTACTGCTGAACCCTGATGATGGTAGCGATATTTTACTCGGCGGCGGCGGTAGCGACCGCATTATGGGTAAAGCGGGGAACGACATCATTGATGGTGATGCCTGGCTCAACGTTCGTATCGCCGTTACCGGCATGGCGGGACTCACCAGCGCCGAAGGCATGGCCGAACTGAAGTCGTACATGCTGGCTGGCACGCTGAAACCCAATCAGTTGTCGATTGTGCGAGAAATCCTTTATGACGGTGATGGCACTGAAACTGATGTGGCAGTCTACCGCGATATCAGTAGCAACTATGCCTTTACCCGTATGGCAGACGGTAGCCTGCGCGTCGATCACGCCACGCCTGATGCCGCGCTGAACCTTAATGACGGCATTGATCGCCTGTTGAACATCGAAAAACTGGAGTTTGGCGATGGTCAGCAACTGTGGGTGACGGCGCAGCAAGCGACGGGCGATCTTACTATCAGCAATCCTAACCCTTCGGTGGGCGACCTGCTGCGCGTCAACGTGGCGAACTTGCTGGATGGTAATGGGCTGGCGGCGGATGTCGCCATCACCATGACCTGGCAGGCATTCGTCAATGGTCAATGGCGGGATCAGGCGACCGGCGTGGAGTTCAGAGTGCCTGGCGCTATTCAGGGCGCGCCGCTGCGCGTGGTTGCCAGTTTTAACGACCGCATGGGCGACGCTGAAACGCTGGTGTCGGCACAAACTCAGTCAATCCTACCGCGAAATCAGGCCACCACCGGTGTGCCGGTGATTAATGACCTTACTCCGACCGAAAGCCTGACGCTGACCGCGGTGGTTTCGGGAATTGCTGATGCCGACGGTCTGAGCGGCGGTAATTTCACGTATCAATGGAGAATGAGTACCCCGACCGGGTTCGTCAACATTAACGGCGCGACATCTGCTACCTATACACCGGGCCAGGCCATGGTCGGTCGGACGCTGCAGGTGGTGGTTACCGTCGTCGACGATGAAGGCAATCCCCCTGTTGTTCTGACGTCGACCACCACTCAGCCAGTGGGTGATCTGATTGTCGGGAACAACGGCGCTAACACACTCGTTGGTACAGCATGGAGCGATATTCTGCGCGGTGAAGGCGGGAATGACACCTTGCTGGGCGGCGCCGGTGACGATCTTCTCGTCGGCGGTGCGGGTAACGACAGCCTGTCTGGTCAGGCGGGGCAAGATATCCTGCAAGGCGACGCGGGTAATGACACCCTTGATGGCGGGCTTGGCGCCGACAGCATGACCGGTGGCGCGGGTGATGACACCTACATTGTTGATGATTTCGGCGATGTGGTTATCGAAGGTGCGAATGGCGGTACAGACATTGTGCGCACCAGTCTCAGCAGCTACGACCTTACGGACAACGTGGAAGAACTGGTCTTTACCGGCAGCGGCAGTTTTATCGGCACCGGTAATGCCATTGCAAACACCATTACGGGCGGTTCCGGCAATGACTATCTGTTCGGTATGGGCGGGAATGACCAGCTGTTTGGCGGGATCGGCAATGACTTCCTCGATGGCGGAGATGGCGCTGATAACCTGCAGGGTGGAAACGGCAACGACGTCATGATTGGCGGGGCGGGCGCGGATACCCTTTCCGGCGGTAGCGGCGACGATATTCTCAATGGCCAGGAGGGGAATGACACTCTGGATGGTGGCGCCGGGAGCGATATATTCGCCTTCGGGGCTAACTTTGGGCAGGACCGAATCACCGGTTTTGACAGTAATCCCAACGGCGGTCAGGACTTCCTTGATCTCGTCTTGTTAGGCATCAATGCGGGTAATTTTGCCAGCAGCGTGTCTATCACCGGAAACAATGGCAACACCGTTGTGACCATCGGTACCGACACCATCACATTGGTGGGCGTCAATTCAACCACCGTGAATATTGGTGACTTTTATCTGGAAATGCCCACCACCCTTGCCAGCAATAATGGCAATAGTTCATTGATCGTATAAGGAGAAGACTATGTCGCGCCAGCATACGCCAACAGAACTGAATGATGCATTAAAAGGAACGAAACCCACTTTTCTGATGCTGTTGTTTTTTAGTTGTGTGATTAATCTGCTTATGCTGGCGCCGGCAATTTATATGCTACAGGTTTACGATCGCGTGCTGGTCAGTAAAAATACCACCACGCTGCTAATGTTAACCTTATTGATTGTCGGCCTGTACATTGTTATTGCCCTAATTGAATTTGCCCGTGCGCAGGTCATGGTCAGGCTTGGCAACCGGCTGGATATCAAGCTGAGCCAGTTGGTTTTTAACGCGGCATTTAAAAGAAAGATCGCCACCGGCGATAACAATCCGGCACAGTCTTTAGCCGAATTGGATCAGCTCCGTCAGTTTCTTTCCGGGAATAGTCTGTTCGCCTTGCTGGATATTCCCTGGACGCCGATATATTTATTCATCGCTTTTCTTGTTCACCCTCTGCTGGGATATCTCTCACTCGGCGGAATAACGCTATTATTCATTCTGACGCTGGTGTCTGAAATCTCAACCAAACGTCCAATTCAGCAGGCACACGCCTTAACCATTAACAATGCCAGTAAACTGAATAAACAGCTGCAAAACTCCGATGCCATTGAAGCGATGGGAATGCTCTCAACCCTGAAGTCGACCTGGCAGGAACAGCATAACAACGTGCTGGCGCTACAAACTCAAATTGCCGACAAAACGGCCGGATTAAGCAGTCTCAGCCGTTTTGTGCGGGTGTTGATGCAATCCATTGCGCTGGGCGCTGGCGCTCTACTGGTGATCGGCGGCCATATTACCCCGGGCCTGATGATTGCCGCGTCGATTATTCTGGGCCGCGTCCTCAACCCGGTGGAACAGGTTATCGGCAGTTGGAAGCAGTTTGTGCAGTTTCGTGGCGCATGGCACCAACTTTCAGCCCTACTGAAAGAGTATCCGGCACCGAAAGAGGTTCTCACCCTGCCTCGTCCGAACGGCAACATCAGCGTTGAAGGTGTTTTCGCGGCGGCGCCGGGCCAGTCTTCACCACTGCTGCGTAATATCTCATTCCAACTGGAACAAGGCGAAGTGCTGGGGATTATCGGCCCCTCGGCCTCAGGAAAAACATCGCTGGCAAAAGTACTGGTTGGCGTCTGGAAGCCGTTATCCGGCAAGGTCAGATTAGACGGGGCAGATATTTGCCAGTGGGATAAAGCACTACTGGGCCCGTCAATTGGCTACCTGCCGCAGGATGTTGAACTGTTTGATGGCACCATCGCGCAAAACATCGCCCGCTTCACGAAAAATGACAGTGAGTTGATCGTCGCTGCCGCGCTGCTGGCGGGCGTGCATGACATGATCCTGCGTTTGCCGCAAGGTTACGACACCCTGCTGGGCGCGGGAGGATACCAACTCTCCGGCGGGCAGCGGCAGCGCATTGGCCTGGCCCGCGCCGTATACAACAACCCGGCGTTTGTCGTGCTGGATGAACCGAATGCCAATCTTGATGATGCAGGCGAGTTTGCGCTCGTAAAAGCCATCAATATCCTGCGTACGCAGGGACAAACCACCGTTATTATCTCGCACCGGCCCACGCTGCTTGGCGTGGTCAATAAGGTCTTGTTGCTTAACGATGGCGCGATACAGGAGTTTGGTACCCGCGATCAGGTTTTCGCCCATTTGCGTCAGGCCAACATATTGAAACCGGTGGCAACGCCGTCTTCACCCACGACTGAACAGCAACGCGAGGCCTGATGATGAAAAAGAAACCTGACAACGTGGCCTCTGCTGACGTAGATACCAATATCTGGTCGCCGATTATCCGGGGCGTGATCGTTATTGTGCTGGGTGTCGGCAGCTTCATTCTCTGGGCAGTACAAGCGCCGCTGGATGCGGGCGTGGTGGCTGATGGTACGGTAACCGTATCGAGTAACCGAAAAACGATCCAACACCTGAGCGGCGGTCGGGTAACGGATATCTTTATTAAAGAAGGCGACGTTGTGAAGAAAAACCAGGTTCTCGTCCGGCTGGATAAAATGCAGCTCGAAATGCGTTTCAGCGCGTTAAATGCGCAGTATATTTCAGCCAAAAGCATTGAAGACCGCCTGTTGGCAGAACGCGATGGACTGGAAGCGATCGGCTTTAATACGACGCTGACGCAGCAGTTCTCCGGCAATAAGCGACTGGCCGAAGTCAGAAATCTGCAGGCCAAACTTTTCGAAACGCGCCGCAAAACCATTCAGGACGAACTTTCAATGATTCAGGAGACGCTCGATGGTCTGGTAGGACAAACGGATAATCTCAATAAAATAAAAGGTTATCGCGATCGCCAGTTCAATCTGATTAACCGGGAATTAGGCGCTATTCGCGCGCTGAGTGAAAAAAACTATTATCCCAAAGCGCAATTACTGGTGCTTGAGCGCGAGGCGGCAGAAATATCCGGCAGCGTTTCAGAAGACATTCTTAACATTGCCAAACTGAAATCCCAACAGAACGAATTAAAAATTAAAGCGTACCAGGTGCGTCATCAATATCTGCGTGAAGTTGAGTCTGAACTGACCGAAAACCAAAAAGAGGTGGCGATGCTGGAGGATGAACTGGTGTCTACCCGTCATGAACTGGATAACACTGAGATCCGCTCGCCGATTAACGGCGTGGTGCTGGATGTTAAGGTCAGTACCGTCGGCGGCGTTATTCAGCCAGGCGAACATCTGATGGATATTGTCGCCGCCGGACAGCCGATGCAAATTGATGCCAAAATACCGGTACACGCCATTGATAAACTGGCCCCTGGTTTAACCGTTGATGTGTTGTTCCCTGCCCTTAACCACGCGCTGTTACCGTCGGTTCCGGCCCGGGTTTTGACTATCTCGGCGGATCGTTTAACTGATGAGGCCACTCAGCAGCCATACTACCTTGCTGAAGTTCAGGTCTCAGCGGAGGGCGTGCGCTTGCTGGGCGATTACAAAATTAAAGCGGGAATGCCTGCCAGCGTGACGATCAAGACCGGTGAACGAACCCTGATGAGTTACCTGTTTAAACCGTTAATTGCCCGTCTGGAACTGGCCTTTAAAGAGTATTGAACCCTCCATTGCCGGTATGGCGTTCGGCTTACCGCGCCATGCCGGTTTCTGCCATTGCTGGCAGCTTTGCTTTCTTGTAACCTTCTTGCCGTCGCACTACTGACAAATCTGGAACCACTGAACTGGACTTCATATGAATGCTCATATTTCTAAAGACCCTTTGTATGGCGTAACGCTTGAAATGCAGGTCAATGCACTGGTTGATCGTTACGGCTGGGCTGAGCTGGCGCAACGCATTAATATCAACTGTTTTAAAAATGAACCGAGCGTTAAATCCAGTCTGAAGTTTCTGCGCCGTACGCCGTGGGCGCGGACAGAAGTTGAAGCGCTGTACCTTGATTCTCTGGATGACCTGGCCTCAAATAACACCACTGAACAGGCCATTGATCCCTGGGCTAACAGCCGCAACAAGAAGAAATAAGAGCCAAATCTGATGTCTGCATCCGGTTTTATTTCAGGAAATTATAAGAAAAAACTGGCGGATTTACTCGCCCGTTCCCGCGCCAGGTTGCCGCTAACCAACATGAAGTGGTTCGCGCTGCTGGTAGGTAGTATGTTGCTGCTGGGCAGTTGTTCTTCACAGCCGCCGGGATCTAAGATCACCCCACAGCCTCCGGTAAACAAACCACAGCAGAGCAAAGAGCCAGTGCGCGGTATCTGGTTGGCAACGGTTTCGCGTCTGGACTGGCCGCCGATTTCATCTGTCAACATCAGTTCGCCTGCCGTTCGCATCAGCCAACAGCAAAAAGCGCTGACTGACAAGCTGGACAATCTGAAACGTCTTGGTATCAACACCGTTTTTTTCCAGGTGAAGCCTGATGCCACCGCGCTATGGCAGTCTAAAATCTTGCCGTGGTCTGATACTCTGACGGGAACGATTGGTCAGCATCCGGGGTACGATCCGCTCCAGTTTATGCTTGATGAAGCGCATAAACGCGGCATGAAAGTTCATGCATGGTTTAACCCCTACCGCGTATCCGTGAACACCAAACCTTCGACAATCACCGAATTAAACAACACGCTGTCACAGACGCCTTCCAGCGTTTATGTTCTGCATCGGGACTGGATCCGCACTTCGGGCGAGCGTTTTGTATTAGACCCCGGTATTCCTGAAGTGCGCGACTGGATAACCAGCATCGTGGCTGAAGTGGTTGAGAATTACCCGGTTGACGGCGTGCAGTTTGATGATTACTTCTATACCGAGTCTCCCGGGTCTGCGCTCAACGACAGCCAGACTTTCAGACGATACGGCCAGGGATTCGCTTCCAAAGCAGACTGGCGGCGTGATAACACGCAACGCCTGATCGTCCAGGTTTCACAAACCATCAAGAAACTCAAGCCTGAAGTCGAATTTGGCGTCAGCCCTGCGGGCGTATGGCGCAACCGTTCGCACGATCCGGCGGGGTCCGACACGCGCGGCGCGGCAGCGTATGATGAATCGTACGCCGATACCCGTCGCTGGGTGCAACTGGGTCTGCTGGACTACATCGCCCCGCAGCTGTACTGGCCCTTCGCCCGCGATGCGGCGCGGTACGATGTGCTGGCAAAATGGTGGGCAGATGTCGTGAAATCAACCAACACCCGCCTGTATATTGGGGTGGCGCTGTACAAAGTTGGCGAGCCGTCGCGAAAAGAACCAGACTGGACGGTTAAAGGCGGCGTACCGGAGTTGAAGAAACAGCTCGATCTGAACGAGTCTGAACCGCACATTAACGGCACTATTCTGTTTCGCGAAGATTACCTTAATCAACCGCAAACGCAGGAAGCAGTAACTTATATTCGCAACCGTTGGGGACGTTAATGGTTGTTCTGAGCGGGAAGCCTGAGCCAGACGCTCACGTAGCGGGCAAATTTCCCCACAAAAACGCCAGCGAAGATACCGCCTGTAATGATCGCCAGGGCGCTCATTGCGGGTTGACGTAAAACGTCGGGGGAAATGGCGTTAAGTACGCCAAGTACGTACTTAACGCCGAATGCCAGCAGCATAAATGGCAATGCGGAATAATCTGCCGGACGGTGAATACTCCGTGGTGCGCTACTGCGGCTCAAACGGCCGGGGTTAATTAATATGTAGCCAATGATTGCGCCGCTGATGATACCTATCGCCCACTGAATATACGTAATGAGGGTCGGGTCGCGATAAGTGATTAAATCGTAGATATCCCAGACTAAAAAAATAGCGGGGATCAGCGCCAGCTTTTCCAGCGTGACAGTGGCGGGTGTTCTGGCTTTAATCCCTCGATACAGTAGAAAGGCAAACAGCAGATACACCCAAACTGGCGTGTTTTTCAGCATATTCACGACAAATTCAGCCATAACGTTGCCTCGTTCAGATTTAATTCTTCCCTAAGTGTAGCGGCTGTATCTGCGTTACTGGGACATTAACCGACGAACATTATCATTAATCTGTTTTTGTATCGTATCCAACGTGGTTTGTGTTATCTGATCGGCGTATTTGTCTTTGGCTGTAGCGCTGTTGCATGGTGGCAGATCTTGTCGATTATAGCGTTCACATGCTCAGCTGATAGCTCAGCTTCCTGTACACCAAGCTGCTGCAGGTGCTTTCTGTCGATATCCAGCGCTTCTCCCAGCACGTCCATTTGGTGATACCCGCCGGGTCCTTCGCACCAGGTCACGTCATAAGCCGGAGCCAAAGTCCAGTTTCCTGCGGCTGACATTAAATAGGCAAAGTTTTTGGGATGGTCATCGCGGTTGTTAAATGCCACGTTGAAAACCACGCGTTCGAACGCTTTCGCTTTTTCTCTGACATCATTGGTACAAATCTGCGTGGCGCGCAGAAAATCCCGGTAATCTAAAGCACCGGGTATCTGGTAATTTGCACCGGTAAATACCGCCAGGCTCTGCATAGGAATACGGACCGACTGGTCACGGTCGAAACGGCGGGTAGCAAATGCCGCCTGCCCGTCAGGCAGATTAAAATACGCGGTATCAGGCGTAGTGATCCCACATTGCCGCAAACATTCAGCATACACCGCTTCGATGGCACATACCTCAGCATGCTCATGCCTGGCAGGAAATTTAATCAACCAGCTTTCGCTCTCTGGGAGGGGCGCAGTGGTGAACTTTGACGTGACACCGTCACGATAAAGTAACGCTTTTGGCCTGGCCCCTTGCGGTGAACCGCCCATCTGGAGCTAAAAGACATCGACTTGTTCAGGCATCAGGATTTTTCCTTTTCACCCGCTGGCGTACCGCGCTCTTCTCGTAACGCAAAATATCATCCAGACTGTCGATCCTGGGTTTGAATAAGCCCTCCAGCGCGTCACCATAGCCTAACACCATCGCGACTTTGACCAGATTCTCAAATCCTACATTTTTACCTGCTTCCAGATTCGAAACGGTATTTACACCGACACCTGAACGCGCGGCAACATCTGCCTGCGTCATTTGCTGCGCGAGCCGTTCCTTACGCAATCTGTCGCAAAGTAGTTTGACGATATCGGCTGCTGTATTGAGCGTTAAATCCATAATATTGGCTCTTATTGGGATAAACACGACCTTACACCCAATATTATAGAGTTAAGTGGGGAATGATTCAAAGTGTTGTAAGACACAATAAAGAGGAGTTAAATCGATAAATCACGGTTAAGCCACATTATACTGGAGTTATCCGGGTGCAATGTTTGCACCCGGACATCGTGTCGTTATCAGGCCACTGAAGGTTCAGGCAATCTGAATGACGAGACCAGCAACGCCAACTGCTCCGCCTCTTCTTTCAGCACCTGGGTTCGCGTGGCGGCATCATCAATCAACGATGCGTTTTGTTGCACGGTGCTGTCCATTTCGGTGACGGCGAGCGTGACTTCGGAAACACCCTTACGCTGCTCCTCACCCGCGACACGGATTTCCCCCATCAGTTGGCTAACCTGACGCACGTTGTTGACCAGTTCTTCCAGGCGCTCACCTGCATTGTGGATTTGCTGGCTGCTGCTGCCAACATGTGAAACGGACTCATCGATCAACGCTTTGATTTCCTGGGCTGCAGTGGCACTGCGCTGTGCCAGGGTACGAACTTCAGATGCGACAACCGCAAATCCTCTGCCTGCATCCCCCGCTCTGGCGGCTTCAACGGCGGCGTTCAACGCCAGAATATTGGTCTGGAATGCAATGCTGTCGATGACGGCTACAATTTCCACCATTCTACCGGACGAGGCACTGACGTTATCCATTGTCGAAATCACCCCCTGCATCACGTCGCCACAGCGATTCGCCGTTTGCGCAGTGTTGTCGGAAAGTTCATCTGCCAGTTGCGTGTTGCTCGCATTTTGATGCACGGTCGCATTTAACTGTTCCATCGCCGCCGAGCTTTCTTCCAGCGCGGCCGCCTGCTGAGTTACCCGTGAAGAAAGCTCCATGTTACTGTCGGCCAGGCTGACGGCGTTATTGGCTACCACCACGCTACTGCTTCTGACGGTGATCAGAATGGCGGAAATTTTATCGACGAACAGGTTAAAGGCTTCCGCGATATCTGAAATCTCATCTTTACCTCGAACATCCAGACGACGGGTAAGATCACCTTCTCCCTGCGCGATGTCATCAAGAGCCTGACGAGTATCATCGAGACGTGAAATTAGTCGACGAACCACCAGCCATGACCCTACCAGCAACACGGTCATAATCGGGATCAGCACTTCCAGCACATCCTGCATCATGACTTTAGCGAGGCCAACGATGCGCGTTTCCGGTGTCACCAGCCCTACGACCCAGCCAGTATCAGCCATCGGAAACAACATAACGCGTGACGGGGCATTCAGTACGTTGTCGCTTTCCAGCGCAATGGTTTTCACGCCATCAGTCGCGCGCAGCGATTTCAGCCCTGCTTCTACCGGGGCCAGCCAGTGTGCGCTTTGCGCCAGATCGCTAAAGGTTTTGTATTTTGTCTGATCGGCCTGGGGGAAATAGAGGATCTGCCCCTGTTTATCAACCACAAATGCGTAGCCACCGGTGCTGTTGCCCTGCTGCTGCATAAAGGTCGCAACGTTATCCAGACGAATGTCGGTGGTAGCTACACCGGCAAACTTGCCGGCTAATTGATACGGAATACTGCACGTCACCATGTTCACGCCGGAACTGGCATCCTGATAAACATCAGACCACAGGCAACTGTTCTGTGAGTGACCTTTAGCATGCTGATACCAACTTTCATTGTGATAACCGGCAGATCCTTCGGCATTATAATCATTCGAAAAATCAAGCTTGCCCTCAGCATTGCGCGCCCAGAAAAAGCTACGTTTCTCTACTCCCGCGGTGAACGCGTTTGGCTCCGGCCAGATCCCGCCGCCGGTAATAATTGAGTGGCTGTCTTCGCCAATCAGGTGTGGAACCACGCTTTGATACAAAGACTCATCATTAGGTAGTACTTCGGCCAGTCGTGACAGACTGACGGTTTCGCCCTCGATACGAGAGAGCACAGTACTCAGTTGACGGGTTAAACCTTGCCCTGTTTCTTCTATCAGGGCGGTATTGATTTCAACGACGCGCGGCTGACCACGCCAGAGCATAATTGCAACAATAACAAGGGTGGTCACCGCAAGCAGCAGGATGCCGCCAATGGTTAACCGCGTTGAAATACGAGTAGGATACCAGGCCATACAAACTCCTTCTGCAAAAGGCTAACTTTTACCCAGTATCGGCACAGGAGTTTATATCTTTATAACGTTTTCTTAAGTATTACAAAATAAATAAGTGACGTTGTCACAAATAGCAAAACCCAGCACTCTGACTGGGTTTTAATACATGGTTAATCTTATTTAGATAATTCTTTTTTGATTTCTTCTTTTATTTTACTTAATTCACTTTGCGGATGTTTTTTGCAAAGTTCAACGGTCAGAGGCACAGCCGTAGTGATGGTTTCGTTATAGTCAACGAAATCGCCGCCTTTGAAGTCTTCGTCTTCATTCAGCACCCAGAAAGCAACCGGAGCCATAGTTTGCGGGTTCAAATCAATAAACTCCTGGCAGCTCATGCCTTTCGGAGTGACTTCAGTTTTAGCGTTATCAGTTGCTGCATTGACGCTTACACTGGTTAACAGCGCTGCGACCAGGATGCCTGCTGTAGAAAGGGAGAATTTATTCATTGTAGTACTCCATTTATAATCCAGATAATATCTACACTTGCGCTTTAAACCGTTAATGTAGTTCGCAAAAAATAATACTCCCACCGTCAGAAGAATAAATATTACGGCCATCGATATGGCTGAAATTTATATTTCACATTACTGATTCTGATGTCTGATAAGAAATGTTGCACACAATGTGATCGTTACGACGAAATCAGCAGATTCATCCCTCACTTACCCTACCTTTGCACCAAAACTGAACTACGCTGCACAAATGTTGATCATTGGTTAATGAAAATTGATATTTTTTAACAAAGAACCCCGACGCAGCGCTGTCGCTGACCTGGCACGCGTCCTGCATTGTTAATCCGGTAACAGTGACGCGGTATCTGACAAACAACTAACAGCGAGATGGTAATGACATCAAAACCTGAGTTATTTGCCCGCATAGAACAGACCTTTAGCCAGCTAACGCCCAGCGAAAAGCGCGTTGCCGGTTGGTTGTTAGCGCACGCTGCACAGATCCCTTTTGAAACGGCAGACGGCATCGCGAAAGCAGCAGGAACCAGTGGCATTACCGTCGGGCGTTACCTGCGTAAACTCGGGTTTCGTAACCTGGAAGATGCGAAAGCCAGCCTGCGTGAAATACCCGCTATTCCCTATCAGCCATGGGGAATGAACGAGCGCCTGGACTCCTGGCACCAGCAGCAAAATCTACCTGACCGCGTACAACAGTCGCTGTTGCTGGAGATTGACGCTATCACCCACGTCTACCAACTGGCGCAAAGCGAGACATTTTTACGTATTGCGCAGCAATTGGCGCAGGCAGAAGCCGTTTATATCCTTGGGATCCAGTCCACCCGCGGGATCGCCAACGCCTTTTTTAGCCATCTGGAATATCTGCGCCCGAAAGTGAGTTACTCCGAAGGGCTTTCCGGTAGCTGGGTTGAGTCGCTGAACTCGGGATTTAATCAACCTTATGTCGTGATCACCGATACGCGCGCTTACTCGGCGACATCCCGACTATATTGCCGCGTTGCCAGTGAGCGCGGCATTCCTCTCGCGTTAATTACGGATGTATGGTGCCCCTGGGCCAGAGACTATTCCATTGATTTACTTCAGGTGAAAACGGACACCGGGCACTTCTGGGATTCGCTTGCTCCGGTGAGTTGCCTGTTCAATTTATTACTCTCCGCGGTGGTGGCGCAACTGGGCGACTCCCTCGCGGGACGCCTGCAAACAAATCGCCAGTTACAACAACAATTTGGTCAATTCGAACAATAAACAGGAAACGTGCTATGTCAGATACCCCAGAACTGGTCGATTTGTCGGTGATATTCCCGTCACTGCATATCGATCTGAAATACGCTACAGCCGATAACATTACCGGCGCGCCTATCTACAAGGAAGCGCGCTGCCTGCTGCATTCCGAGGCCGTCACTGCGCTGGCCAAAAGCATCAGCATCGCGCAGCTGGCGGGTTTGTCATTGGTGGTGTATGACGCGTACCGCCCACAGCAGGCGCAGGCGATACTGTGGAATGCCTGTCCGGATCCGCAGTATGTGGTGGATGTGGCGATCGGCTCGAATCACAGCCGGGGTACGGCCATTGACGTCACGCTGATGGACGCTCGCGGTGATGTTCTCGATATGGGAGCCGGTTTTGATGAAATGCATGACCGGTCCCATGCCTGGCACCCTTCAGTACCTCCGGCTGCGCAGCGTAATCGGCTGCTGCTCAATGCCATCATGTTCGGCGGCGGTTTTGTCGGCATCAACAGCGAGTGGTGGCATTTCGAACTGCCGAATGCCGCGCGTTACCCGCTGCTTGACGATCAAATGGCTTGTTACACTGTCACGTCCATAACAACACAACATCCCCTTTAATTCTGGAGCCTGGTTATGAAGACTACACCTGCGTTAACCTCTTTTTTTCGCCCCGCTCTGTTAGCTGTTGCGCTGGCGGTCGCTTTGCCTGCCGCGCAGGCCGCCGTCCCTAAAGATATGCTGGTTATCGGTAAAGCCGCCGATCCACAAACGCTCGACCCCGCTGTAACAATCGATAACAACGACTGGACGGTGACCTATCCCTCATATCAGCGTTTGGTTCAGTACAAAACAGAGGGCGGCAAAGGTTCCACAGAAGTTGAAGGTGATTTGGCCAGCGGCTGGAAAGCGTCTGATGACCAAAAAGAATGGATCTTTACCCTGAAAAGCGACGCAAAATTCGCCGACGGCACGCCAGTGACCGCTGATGCGGTAAAACAATCTTTTGAGCGCCTGCTCAAGATCGGTCAAGGGCCGGCTGAGGCATTTCCGAAAGATTTGAAGGTTGAGGCTATCGATAACAATACGGTGAAGTTCACCCTCAGCCAGCCGTTTGCGCCGTTCCTGTATACGCTGGCAAATGACGGTGCCTCAATTATCAACCCGGCGATCTTAAAAGAGCATGCCGCTGATGATGCCCGTGGATTTCTGGCACAAAATACGGCCGGGTCTGGTCCCTTCATGTTGAAGAGCTGGCAAAAAGGACAACAACTGGTACTGGTACCCAACCCACATTATTCCGGCCCTAAACCCACATTTAAACGCGTATCGGTCAAGATCATCGGAGAAAGCGCTTCCCGTCGTTTGCAACTGTCCCGTGGCGATATTGATATCGCCGATGCACTCCCTGTTGACCAGCTTGCTGCTCTCAAACAGGAAGGTAAAGTCAACGTGGCGGATTATCCCTCGTTGCGCGTGACTTATCTGTATCTGAATAACAGTAAAGCCCCGCTCAATCAGGTGGATTTGCGCCGCGCCATCTCGTGGGCCACCGATTATAAAGGCATGGTAAATGGGATCCTCAGCGGTAACGGCAAACAGATGCGTGGTCCTATTCCTGAAGGGATGTGGGGTTTTGATGACAAGGCCATGCAGTACAGCTTTGATGAAGCGAAAGCAAAAGAAGCATTAGGTAACGTTGCCAACAAACCCGAAACCCTGAGCTTCCTGTATTCCGATAATGATCCTAACTGGGAGCCAATTGCACTCTCCACTCAGGCCAGCCTCGGCAAGTTAGGCATTAAGGTGAAACTGGAAAAACTGGCGAATGCCACCATGCGCGATCGCGTCGGTAAAGGTGACTATGACATTGCCATCGGTAACTGGAGCCCGGACTTTGCTGACCCGTACATGTTCATGAACTACTGGTTCGAGTCGGATAAGAAAGGCTTGCCGGGTAACCGTTCATTCTATGAAAACAGTGAGGTCGATAAGTTGCTGCGTAGCGCGCTGGCCACCACCGACCAGGTCGCCAGAACCAATGATTACCAGCAGGCGCAAACCATCGTCATTGATGAAGCGGCTTACGTCTATTTATTCCAGAAAAACTATCAGTTGGCGATGAATAAAGACGTCAAAGGTTTTGTCTTCAACCCCATGCTGGAACAGGTCTTTAATATCGCCACCATGAGTAAATAAACCACATTAATGCGGAGCCGATTTGGCTCCGCAAGGGGAAGCCAATGACCTTCTGGAGCATTTTACGCCAGCGATGCTGGGGACTTATCCTGGTGGTTGCCGGTGTCTGTGTAATCACTTTTATTATTTCACACCTGATCCCGGGCGACCCCGCACGGCTGCTGGCCGGCGATCGCGCCAGTGATGAAATTGTCGAAAATATTCGCCAACAGCTGGGACTGAATCAGCCGCTGTATATTCAGTTTTTCCGTTACGTCAGCGATATTTTTCAGGGTGATTTAGGCACATCCATTCGCACAGGCCGTCCGGTGCTGGATGAACTGCGCGTATTCTTCCCTGCCACTCTTGAATTGGCCTTCTGCTCTCTGCTGCTGGCGCTGATCATCGGTATCCCGCTGGGTATTTTGTCTGCTGTCTGGCGCAACCGTTGGCTCGACCACCTCGTCCGCCTGATGGCGATCACCGGTATTTCGACCCCGGCATTCTGGTTGGGTCTCGGTGTTATCGTGTTGTTTTATGGCCATTTGCAGATTTTACCCGGCGGCGGACGGCTCGATGACTGGCTCGATCCTCCCACGCACGTCACCGGTTTCTATCTGGTTGATGCGCTGCTGGAAGGCAACGCCGAGGTCTTTTTCAATGCGCTGCAGCACCTGATCCTGCCGTCGCTGACGCTGGCCTTTGTACACCTGGGCATTGTCGCCCGACAGATTCGCTCCGCCATGCTGGAACAACTGAGCGAAGATTATATCCGCACCGCGCGTGCCAGTGGTTTACCGGGTTGGTACATCATTTTGTGCTATGCGCTGCCGAATGCGTTGATTCCGTCAATAACCGTGCTGGGTCTGGCCCTGGGCGATCTGCTCTATGGTGCGGTACTGACCGAAACGGTCTTTGCCTGGCCAGGCATGGGCGCCTGGGTTGTGACCTCCATTCAGGCGCTCGATTTCCCGGCAGTCATGGGATTTGCCGTGGTGGTCTCCTTCGCCTATGTGCTGGTTAACCTGGTGGTGGATTTGCTCTATCTGTGGGTAGATCCTCGAATTGGACGTGGAGGTGCACAATGATGCTCACACAAGAAACGCCAGCGGCCCCGCAGAGCGCCCGCCGTCGCACGGACTGGGCCAAACTGTTCTGGATGATGAAAAGCAGCCCGCTGACGGTGATTGGCGGCGCGATTATTGTACTGATGCTACTGTTAATGGTGCTCTCTCCGTGGATCACCCCTTACGATCCTAACGCCATCGATCTGACTGCACGCCTGTTGCCACCGTCGGCCATCCACTGGTTTGGCACCGATGAAGTGGGTCGTGATCTGTTCAGCCGCGTCCTGGTCGGAAGTCAGCAGTCAATTGTTGCCGGTCTGGTGGTGGTGGGTATCGCTGGCGGGCTGGGCTCGCTGTTGGGATGCCTGTCTGGCGTGATGGGTGGACGTGCCGATGCGATCATCATGCGTATGATGGATGTTATGCTGTCCATTCCTTCGCTGGTACTGACAATGGCGCTGGCCGCCGCATTAGGGCCAAGCCTGTTCAACGCCATGCTGGCGATTGCGATTGTGCGTATTCCTTTCTATGTACGCCTCGCGCGCGGTCAAACGTTGGTCGTTCGTCAGTTTACTTATGTACAGGCCGCGCGAACCTATGGTGCATCACGCTGGCATCTGATCAGCTGGCATATTTTACGCAATTCACTTCCCCCGCTGATTGTGCAGGCATCACTGGATATTGGCAGTGCGATCCTGATGGCCGCCACGCTCGGATTTATTGGCCTCGGCGCCCAACAACCCAGCGCTGAATGGGGTGCAATGGTGGCGATTGGTAGAAACTACGTGCTTGACCAGTGGTGGTATTGCGCATTTCCTGGTGCCGCCATTCTGATTACCGCCGTGGGCTTTAATCTCTTTGGTGATGGTATTCGCGATCTGCTGGATCCGAAAGCCGGAGGAAAACAGTCATGACACAACCTGTCCTGGAGATCGAGAATTTACATCTGAGCTTCCCCGGTTATAAAGCGGATGTGCATGCGCTGAATCATGTGTCGCTGCATATCAACCGGGGTGAAATTGTCGGCGTGGTTGGTGAGTCTGGCTCAGGGAAATCCGTCACAGCCATGCTCGCCATGCGTCTGTTACCCGAAGGAAGCTATCGTATCCATCAGGGGCGCGTTACGCTGTTGGGTGAAGATGTTTTAACTGCCAGCGAAAAACAAATGCGCCAGTGGCGAGGCCAGCGCGTGGCGATGATTTTCCAGGAGCCGATGACGGCGTTGAATCCAACACGTCGAATCGGCCAACAAATGGTGGAGGTCATTCGTCATCATCAGGCATTGAGCCGCACAGATGCCCGGCAGAAAGCCATCGCGTTACTGGAAGAAATGCAAATCCCGGATGCCCCGGAAGTGATGTCCCGCTTCCCGTTTGAGCTTTCTGGTGGTATGCGTCAGCGCGTAATGATTGCGCTCGCGTTTTCCTGCGAGCCAGACCTGATCATTGCCGATGAACCCACCACCGCGCTGGATGTCACGGTACAGCTTCAGGTATTGCGGCTACTGAAGCTTAAAGCGCGGGCCAGCGGTACCGCCGTGTTGTTTATCAGCCATGATATGGCCGTCGTCTCGCAATTGTGTGATCGGTTATACGTTATGTATGCCGGGAGCGTGATTGAAAGCGGCTCCACGCAAACCGTTATTCAGCATCCCACGCATCCCTACTCTATTGGCCTCCTGAAATGTGCGCCTGAGCACGGTGAACCGCGTGCTTTGCTCCCCGCGATTCCGGGTACCGTACCGAATTTAACCTGTTTACCTGTCGGATGCGCATTCCGCGATCGCTGCTTTGCCGCGGGGCCTCGCTGTGAACAAACACCTGATTTATGCAGCCAGGGCGGTGCGGATCAGCAATCCGCCTGCTGGTACCCACAACTGGAGACGACACATGTCTGATATTTTACTGGATCTGCAGGATGTTCATATCAACTTCCCCGCGCGGAAAAACTGGCTCGGCAAAGTAACAGAGCGGGTGCATGCACTCAACGGTCTGGATTTACAAATCCGCCAGGGAGAAACGCTGGGGATTGTTGGCGAATCCGGCTGTGGTAAAAGTACGCTGGCACAACTGCTGATGGGGATGCTTAAGCCAAGCCAGGGGCACTATTCCTGCGGTGGTGGCAAACAACACAACGGTATGCAAATGGTCTTTCAGGACCCGCTTTCATCCCTGGACCCGCGCTTGCCGGTATGGCGAATAATCACTGAACCG
The DNA here is from genome assembly GCF_030333085.1 of Citrobacter sp. Cpa228. NCBI lineage: Bacteria > Pseudomonadati > Pseudomonadota > Gammaproteobacteria > Enterobacterales > Enterobacteriaceae > Citrobacter > Citrobacter sp. Cpa228. The sequence goes on from NZ_JAOWGQ010000030.1 coordinate 77,306, forward strand.
GTATGGATCCAAAAGCGTAGCCCTGAACGCGAACGCCGCACCCTGGCCGAGGATTTGGCTCGACAGGTAGGGATTCGTCCGGAATACCTCGATCGCCTGCCGCATGCCTTTTCCGGCGGACAGCGTCAGCGTATTGCCATTGCCCGCGCGCTGTCATCGGAGCCGGATGTGATCGTCCTTGATGAGCCGACGTCGGCACTGGATATTTCAGTACAGGCGCAAATCCTCAATCTGCTGGTTGCATTGCAGGCACGCCGGAATCTGACTTTTGTGCTGATATCGCATAACGTATCGGTCGTACGGCATATGAGCGACCGTGTGGCGGTGATGTATCTTGGGCAAATTGTCGAGCTGGGCGATGCGCAGCAGGTTCTCTCGCATCCGGCGCATCCTTACACCCGTCTGTTGCTGGATTCGGTGCCTAAAACGGGTACGCCGCTGGCTGAGGATTTGGTCCTGCGTAAAACCGAACTCCCCGGCAACAGGACGCTACCACAAGGGTGTTTTTTCCGCGACAGATGCCCGCTGGCAACCCACGGATGTGAAAAAAAACAGACATTACTGAAAAATGAAGCCGGACGTGAAGTTCGCTGTTGGCGCGCCATTGATGTCTGTTGACTGCGCATTTTCAGGCGAGATACGCCTTTTTCAGCGCATCCACCAGCATTCCCGACGCGGTTGATAATTTATGGTGTGCCGAACGCAGCACCCCGATCCGCCGCTGGATCACGGGACCGTCAAGCGCTATACAGGTTGCGCCAAGTTCCGTCATTTGTGTTCGACACAGTGCGGGAACTGCGCTGCCGCCTAATCCGTTTGCCACCATACGACCAACGGTCACCAGTTGATGGCTTTCCAGCGCTACGTCCAGCGAATGTCCGCTTTGCACCAATTGCTCTTCCAGCATCAGGCGCACGGCAGATGGGCGTTGCAGCGTAATAAAATCCAGCGTCAGCAGTTCGCGCCACGCAATACGCTCTCGCCCCGCCAGCCTGGACGTTGGCGGGACGATCGCCACAAAACGATCGACACCGAGCGGCGTGAAGTGCAGTTGCCCTGAATAATCAGGCTCGAAGGCGATCCCCATCTCCACCCGCCCTTCACTCACCATTTCAATGACCTGTTCGTTTATGACATCGTGAACCGTCACGTTAATACCGGAATAGCAATCCCGAAAGGTTTTCAGTACCTGTGGCAGGACGTTAGCCGCAAACGAAGGCATGGCAGCAATGGAGATTTTACCGCGTTGCAGTGTAAAGCGCTGACGCATCGCTTCTTCCGTATTCTCCCAGTCCGCCAGCAGTTGTCGCCCCATATTCAGCAGCGTTTCGCCCTCCTGCGTCAGGGTCACTTTACGGGTGGTTCTCAACAGTAACGCCCCGCCCAGCGAGTCCTCCAGTCCTTTAATCGCCAGGCTTAATGCGGGTTGCGACATATTCAGCCGTTCACTGGCATGAGCAAAATTCAGAGTGTGAGCTACCGCTAAAAACGCGCGTAACTGTTTGATGCTCATTCCCATTTCGCATTCCCTTAACCTATCGAATACCTTTAATTAACATTAAATTGATAAAAAAACCCAATGAGTGAGTCACAAATTTAAAATTAACAAATCATTTTTCACCCCCAATGATGTCGGCAAGGACAACTGGAGGGACAAGTGTATGGCTGGACTGGATAAACGGGTCGCCACGTATCAACAGGCGTTGGCAGGGCTGACCGACAATATGACGCTGCTGGCGGGCGGTTTTGGCTTATGCGGCATTCCTGAAAACCTGATTGCCGAAGTACGCCGTCGGGAGGTTCAGGGACTGACCGTCGTCTCAAACAACTGCGGCGTGGATGGTTTTGGCCTTGGTGTGCTGCTGGAAACACGTCAGGTACGTAAAGTGGTGGCGTCCTATGTTGGCGAAAATGCGCTGTTTGAAAAGCAGGTACTGAGCGGTGAACTGGAAGCCATTCTGACCCCACAGGGCACGCTGGCTGAGCAGTTACGTGCCGGTGGCGCAGGGATCCCGGCGTTTTTCACCGCCACGGGATACGGTACACCCGTCGCCGAAGGCAAAGAGGTGCGTGAATTTAACGGCCGTCCTTACATTATGGAGCAGGCGATTACCGGTGATTTTGCGCTGGTTAAAGGCTGGAAAGCTGACTGGTACGGCAATGTTATTTATCGCCACACCGCACAGAACTTTAATCCACTGATGGCCGCCGCCGGACGTATTACCGTCGTGGAAGTCGAAGAAATTGTCCCTCCCGGCGAGCTGGATCCCGCCGCAATTCACACCCCCGGAATTTTCGTAAACCGCATCATTCAGGGGCAGTTTGAAAAACGCATTGAACAACGCACCCTGCGCCAGAAAGGAGCCTGACCATGTTAACACGTGAACAAATGGCAATGCGTGTCGCTCGCGAACTGCGCGATGGTTATTACGTCAACCTTGGGATTGGTATTCCCACTCTGGTGGCGAACTACATTCCAGATGGCATGGACGTCATGTTGCAATCAGAAAACGGTTTGCTGGGTATGGGTCCGTTCCCCACGGAAGATGAAATTGATGCTGACATGATCAACGCCGGGAAACAGACCGTGACGGCACGTAAAGGCGCGGCGATTTTCGACTCGGCGCAATCCTTCGCCATGATCCGTGGTGGTCACGTTGATCTGACGGTGCTTGGCGCATTTGAGGTGGACACCAATGGCAACATTGCGTCGTGGATGATCCCCGGAAAGATGGTCAAAGGCATGGGCGGCGCAATGGATCTGGTGGCCGGGGCTGACAACATCATTGTGGTGATGACGCATGCGTCCAAAAACGGTGAGTCCAAGCTGCTCCCCGCCTGCACCCTGCCATTAACCGGCGTGGCCTGCATTAAACGCGTGCTTACCGATCTGGCGCTACTGGAGATCGCCGATGGCGCGTTCATTCTGCGTGAGCGTGCGCCGGGCATCAGCGTGGATGAGATTGTCGCCAGAACAGCCGGCAAGCTGATCGTTCCCGGAAACGTCCCCGAAATGCAATTCAACTGAGGAGCTGACCATGCAGGATGTTGTTATTGTCGCCGCAACGCGCACCCCGATTGGCAGTTTTCATGGCGCGTTGGCACCGCTTTCCGCCGTTGAGTTAGGCTCGATGGTGATCCGTTCGCTATTGGAAAAAACCAACCTGGCGCCTGAGCAAATTGATGAAGTGATCTTAGGTCAGGTTCTGACGGCAGGTTGCGGCCAGAATCCGGCCAGACAAACGGCGTTACGCGCAGGACTGCCGGCAACCACGCCGGCGTTAACCATTAATCTGGTGTGCGGCTCGGGCCTGAAGGCGGTGCAACAGGCGGTGCAGGCTATCCGGTGTGGTGATGCGGACATCGTCATTGCCGGAGGTCAGGAAAGCATGAGCAATGCGCCCTATTTTCTCGACGGCGCACGCTCGGGTCTGCGTCTGGGGCATGCCAGTCTGAAAGACAGCGTGGTACACGACGGGTTGTGGGATGCGTTTAACGACTACCACATGGGCATTACTGCTGAAAATCTGGCAGATAAGTTTGTTATCAGCCGCGAACAACAGGATGCCTTTGCCCTGCGCTCCCAGCAAAAAGCGGCTGCCGCCATGGAAGCCGGTCGGTTTATGGCAGAAATCACGCCGGTCAGCGTTCCGCAGGGTATAAAACCGCCGCGCGTCATGAACCATGACGAACAGCCTCGCCCGGATACTCAGGCCGAGAAGCTGGCGCAGCTCAAGCCAGCGTTTCGCCCAGGTAATGGTACGGTCACCGCCGGGAACGCCTCATCAATCAACGACGGCGCGGCGGCGGTGATGCTGATGAGCGCTACCAAAGCCGCAATGCTCAACCTGCCGATACTGGCCCGGGTCGCGGGTTACGCCGTTTCCGGTGTCGACCCGGCCATTATGGGCATTGGACCGGTAGAGGCCTCGCTCCAGTGTCTGAAACGCGCCGGGTGGACACTCAATGACGTTGATCTTATCGAAGCTAACGAAGCCTTTGCCGCACAAGCGCTGGCGGTTGGCGAATCCCTGAACTGGGACTGCAACAAAGTTAACGTCAACGGTGGCGCGATAGCGCTGGGTCATCCGATTGGCGCCTCTGGCTGCCGCATTCTGGTGACCCTGCTGCATGAAATGGCGCGCCGCAACGTCTCCAAAGGGCTGGCTACGTTGTGCGTAGGCGGCGGTCAGGGCGTAGCGCTGGCGGTAGAGCGTTTGCAGGAGATCTCTGATGCAAAGTAAACATATCTGCGTATTGGGCGCGGGGTTAATGGGCGTCGGTATTGCCACCCACTTCGCCCGTTATGGTCACGATGTCTGGCTGTATGACACCGATAGCGAACGAATGGCTGAAATTAGCGCCGTTGCCAGCGGTATCCTGGATGAACTGATTACCACCGAACAGTTTGCCGCAAACGAAAAAGAACGGGTTGTGAGTCGTCTGCACGGCACGACCTCGCTACAAGATATTGCTGCGTGCGGGTTACTGATTGAAGCTATCCCGGAGCGGCTCGGGCTCAAGCACGCGTTGTATGCGCAACTGGAAGAACTGATCGCACCGGAGGCCGTCATTGCCAGCAATACCAGCGGCCTGCCGCCTGATGCGCTGGCAGAAAAGCTCGCCCATCCTGAGCGGCTTCTCATCGCCCATTTCTGGCACCCGCCGCATTTTATTCCGCTGGTCGAAATTGTCCCCGGCACGGCCACCAAAGCGGAATATCTGCGAGAGCTGCAACAGCTGCTGCTCTCGATGCAACTTGAAGCCGTCGTGCTTGACCGCGCCGCACCAGGGTTTGTCGGTAATCGCCTGCAATTTGCGCTGCTGCGTGAAGCATTACATATCGTAAAAAGCGGTATCGCCAGCGCAGAGGTGGTGGATCAGGTCATGCGTGCCTCGCTCGGTCGCCGCTATGCGATGGTCGGTCCGCTGGAGGCGGCAGATATGACCGGACTTTCTACGGTGCAGGACATTTGTCGACATCTGCTCCCGGAACTGGCAACCGGTAGCGACATGATGTCACTTGTTGCTGACAAGGTTGCCAACGGCGACACCGGCTTGCGCAGTGGTCAGGGCTTTTATCGCTGGGATGATTCGCGCAAGGAATACATCCAGCAACGCCGTGAACATCAACTGCGCTTTGCCCTGAAGCCATAACGTCTCTTTCTGTACCCCACTATAATAATAAGGAGTCATGATGAGTGTATTAATCGCCCTGGCAGCGCTGGGCTTGCTGATGCTGGCAGCCTATCGCGGATACAGCGTTATCCTGTTTGCCCCCATCGCGGCATTAGGTGCTGTATTGCTGACCGAACCCAGCGCCGTTGGCCCTGCCTTCACCGGCCTGTTTATGGAAAAAATGGTCGGTTTTGTGAAGCTTTACTTCCCGGTATTCTTGCTGGGAGCGGTGTTTGGCAAGTTAATTGAACTATCCGGTTTTTCTCGCTCGATCGTTGCTGCTGCCATTAATATTCTCGGGCGACGTCATGCCATCCCGGTCATTGTGCTGGTATGTGCTCTCCTGACCTACGGCGGCGTGTCACTGTTCGTGGTGGCGTTTGCGGTGTATCCGTTCGCGGCTGAGCTGTTCCGGCAAAGTAATATTCCCAAACGTTTGATCCCGGCAACCGTGGCGCTGGGGGCATTCTCTTTCACCATGGATGCCCTACCCGGCACGCCGCAGATCCAGAATATTATTCCGACCAGCTTCTTCGGAACTAACGCCTGGGCCGCGCCGTGGCTGGGGCTGATAGGTTCCGTGTTTATCATCGTAGTCGGTCTGGTTTATCTCGAACGCCAGCGTCGTAAAGCGCAGGCCAGGAACGAAGGTTATGGCAATGAACTGTTAAATGAGCCGGAAACGCCGGATAACATTAACCTGCCAAACCCGATTATTGCCATCTCGCCGCTGATCCTGGTTGGGGTATTTAACCTGCTGTTTACCCGCTGGATCCCGCAGTGGTATGGCGCAACGCATCAACTGGAGCTTCCGGGTCTTGCCAAACCGATTACCACTGAAGTGGGGAAAATTACGGCTATTTGGGCGGTAGAAGCTGCGTTGATCTCTGGGATCTTGCTGGTGGTGGTGTTCGGCTATCGCAACATCAAAGGTCGCCTGGCGGAAGGCAGCAGAACGGCGGTTGGCGGCGCTATCCTCGCAGCGATGAATACCGCATCAGAATACGGTTTTGGCGCGGTTATCGCCGCCCTGCCAGGATTCCTGGTGTTGTCAAAAGCACTGGCGGCCATTCCCGATCCGTTACTCAATGAAGCGATCAGCATTACTACGCTCGCGGGGATCACCGGCTCGGCATCCGGCGGGATGAGTATTGCGCTCGCGGCGATGTCTGATACGTTTATTGCTGCCGCGCATGCCGCCAATATTCCACTTGAAGTCTTCCACCGCGTGGCATCAATGGCCAGTGGTGGTATGGACACTCTGCCGCATAACGGGGCGGTAATTACCCTGCTGGCCATTACCGGCCTCAGTCATCGTCAGGCGTATGGCGGGATTTTCGCCATTACCATCATTAAAAGTCTGGCCGTACTGTTTGTCATCGGCGTTTTCTACACCACCGGAATTGTTTAAGGAGAATCATCATGAACTTAACGGGAAAAGTTGCCCTGGTTACCGGCTCTACCAGCGGTATCGGATTAGGCATCGCGCAGGTGCTGGCGCAGGCGGGCGCGACGCTGATCCTCAACGGATTTGGTGATGTCGATGCCGCCAAAGATGCCGTTGCGCAATATGGCAAAACGCCAGGCTATCATGGCGCTGACCTAAGCGATGAAGCGCAAATCGCTGACATGATGCGTTATGCCGAAAGCGAATTCGGTGGTGTGGATATTCTGGTCAACAACGCCGGGATCCAGCATGTTTCACCTGTAGAGACTTTTCCGGTTGATAAGTGGAACGCGATTATCGCCATTAACCTCTCTTCTGTTTTTCATACCACACGCCTGGCGCTTCCCGGCATGCGTACGCGTAACTGGGGACGCATCGTTAATATCGCCTCTGTTCACGGCCTGGTGGCGTCAAAAGACAAATCCGCTTATGTGGCAGCCAAGCATGGCGTGGTGGGTTTAACCAAAACTATCGCGCTGGAAACCGCGCAGACGGGAATCACCTGTAATGCACTGTGTCCCGGCTGGGTATTGACCCCGCTGGTCCAGCAGCAGATTGACAAACGTATTGCCGAAGGGGCTGAACCCGATGCGGCGCGTGACGCTCTGCTGGCGGAAAAGCAACCGTCGCGCGAATTCGTTACGCCGGAACAATTAGGTGAGCTGGCGCTGTTTCTGTGCTCAGACGGCGCGGCGCAGGTGCGCGGCGTCGCGTGGAATATGGATGGCGGCTGGGTAGCGCAATAGTGACATTGGCCGGATAAGACCCCGTCGTATCCGGCACATACTCATTAAGACTTCAGTTGATAATCTAGTGTAATTTCCGCGTTCAGCACTTGCGATACCGGGCAACCAGCTTTCGCTTTCTGGATGATCCCGTCAAATGTGGCGGCATCTATCCCCGGGACACTCACCTGGCTGTGCAACGCCACTTTGGTGATAGCAAACCCGGCATCCACTTTATCCAGAGAAACGTCGGCTGTAGTATCAATGGCATCTGGCGTAAAACCTGCTTCACCCAGCATGAGCGAAAGCGCCATCGAGAAACAGGCTGCATGGGCCGCGCCAATCAACTCTTCAGGGTTAGTGCCTTTGACGCCTTCAAAACGTGTATTAAATCCATACGGTTGCTGGTTAAGTACGCCACTTTCTGTCGACACGGTCCCTTTACCCCGTTTGATGTCGCCTTCCCAGTGTGCCTGACCTTTCTTATGGATAGTCATTACCGCTCTCCTGTGTTGTCATCGGAGTAACAAGTATAGGCCTCATGGGGAAATGCATGCTCCTTAATTGAAAGTTCTGCATTTACTGCTTACGCATTGACCTTTCAGATAAAATGACCGACCATCCAGAGAGCCGTTAGTTTACTCATCGGCTTTTTGTCAGGTTGTATTTCGTCCGTTCTTACGCGGGCTCGCCCTTGAAACCAGTAACAGGATTAAGGAGTTAGAATGAAATCGAACCGTCAGGCCCGTCATATTCTTGGACTGGACCACAAAATCTCCAATCAACGTAAAGTCGTGACCGAAGGCGACAAATCCAGCGTGGTCAACAATCCTACCGGAAGAAAACGCCGCGCTGACAGCAAGTAGTTTCCCGCACGACATACTGATTAACGAGATAAACACCATTGCAACCGCAGTGGTGTTTTTGCTTATAAAACCCCTTAACCCATTCACAATGCTTTATACTTCGCCCGTTTCCCTGGCGGACAGGCCCTATACGATCATAAGAGTGCCAGGGACGGTTATTCAAAAAAGAGTGAGTGACATGGAAAACGAAACTAAAAAACTGCGTTCCCTTTACATCCCTTACGCTGGCCCGGTACTGCTGGAATTCCCTCTACTGAATAAAGGGAGCGCTTTCAGTGTGGAAGAACGCCGTAACTTCAACCTGCTGGGGTTACTGCCGGAAGTGGTCGAGACGATTGAAGAACAGGCTGAACGTGCCTGGATCCAATATCAGGGCTTCAAAACCGAAATCGATAAACATATTTACCTGCGCAACATCCAGGACACTAACGAAACCCTGTTTTATCGACTGGTGCATAATCACCTTGATGAGATGATGCCGGTTATTTATACCCCAACGGTAGGCGCGGCCTGTGAGCGTTTCTCTGAGATCTATCGTCGCGCACGCGGCGTGTTTATCTCTTATCAGAACCGCCACAATATGGACGATATCCTGCAAAACGTTCCTAACCACAATATCAAGGTCATCGTCGTCACCGATGGGGAACGTATTTTGGGTCTTGGCGATCAGGGGATCGGCGGGATGGGTATTCCAATCGGTAAACTGTCGCTGTATACCGCGTGTGGCGGGATTAGCCCGGCTTACACCTTGCCGGTGGTACTTGACGTCGGGACCAACAACCAGCAATTGCTGAACGATCCGCTGTACATGGGTTGGCGTAATCCGCGCATCACCGATGATGAATACTATGAATTTGTTGATGAATTCATCCAGGCCGTGAAGCATCGTTGGCCAGACGTACTGTTGCAGTTTGAAGATTTCGCGCAGAAAAACGCCATGCCGCTACTGACCCGTTATCGTGATGAAATTTGCTCGTTCAACGATGATATTCAGGGCACCGCTGCGGTTACCGTCGGTACGTTGATTGCAGCCAGCCGTGCGGCGGGTAGCCAGTTGAGCGAGCAGAACATCGTCTTCCTCGGGGCAGGTTCCGCTGGTTGCGGGATTGCCGAGCAGATCATCGCGCAAATCCAGCGTGAAGGTTTAAGCGAAGAAGCTGCGCGTCAACGCGTGTTCATGGTCGATCGCTTCGGCCTGTTAACCGATAAAATGCCCAACCTGCTCTCTTTCCAGACCAAACTGGTGCAAAAACGCGAAAATCTTCAGCACTGGGATACGCAAGAAGATGTGCTGTCTCTGCTCGATGTTGTTCGCAACGTCAAGCCGGACATCCTGATCGGCGTTTCCGGACAGGTTGGCCTGTTTACCGAAGAGATCATTCGCGAAATGCACAAGCATTGTCCGCGTCCGATCGTTATGCCGCTGTCTAACCCGACTTCCCGCGTAGAAGCCACGCCGCAGGATATTATCGCCTGGACCGAAGGTAACGCACTGGTTGCGACCGGTAGTCCGTTCGCACCGGTAGTGTGGAAAGAGAAAACTTACCCTATCGCCCAGTGTAATAACGCGTACATCTTCCCGGGTATTGGCCTCGGCGTGATTGCGTCTGGCGCCTCGCGCATCACCGATGAAATGCTGATGTCGGCCAGTGAAACGCTGGCACAGTATTCACCGCTGGTGCTCAACGGAGAAGGACTGGTGTTACCGGAACTGAAAGACATTCAGACCGTGTCCCGCGCCATTGCGTTTGCCGTCGGTAAAATGGCCCAGCAGCAAGGCATGGCGGTGAAAACGTCAGCCGAAGCGCTGCAACAGGCAATCGACGAGAATTTCTGGCAGGCGGAATATCGCGACTACCGTCGTACTTCCATTTGACGGTTTGCCCGGCGGTGCACTGCCGCCGGGTGTTCAACACTTGCGCAATCCAGTAACTTGCGATTACACTTTCACCATTGATTAACATTCGGGAAAAATAAAAGGAGGATACTCATGCTGTACTGTGAACGTTTTATCGTTTCACATGCTTTTGGCGATCGCCAGTGCTCAAGCGTTATCGGTATCGTGCTGCGATAACTTCTGCTTGAGCGAAGCTAACGTCTAAATCCCCTTCTCTCGGGCTTACCGGGTTATCGTCAGCGATGTTTGACGAGGCGTTTTTACGCCTGTAACTCTTGAGTAAGCAACAATGAGCACATTACTAACCGCACAATCCTTACACGTTGATACGGCAGTCGGCACCCTGTTCGACGATCTCTCTTTTACCCTGAAAAAAGGCGACCGCATTGGGCTAATCGGTTACAACGGCTGCGGAAAAAGTACGCTGTTAAAACTGCTTGATGGCACAATCGCCCCCACCAGTGGCACCATTGCACAGGCGAATCACTGCCATCTCGCGCGTGTAGAACAACATCTACCTGACGATATACTGCCTCTTACGCTGCAGGAAGCCGTTCTCGCTCAACTTCCTGAGCATGAGCGTGCGGCTCAACAATGGCGGGTTGAAGCACTGCTTGCCGAAATGGGTTTCACGCCAGAGAATTTATCTCTGACAGCGCAAACGTTGAGCGGTGGCCAGCACACACGCTTGCTATTAGCGCGGGCGCTGATGCGTAATCCTGACCTGCTGCTGCTGGATGAACCGGGTAACCATCTGGATTTGCCGACATTGCTGTGGCTGGAGCAGTTCTTACAGAACTGGTCTGGCAGCTTCGTCGTGGTGTCCCATGATCCACAACTGCTTGATGCCGTCACGCAGGGAACCTGGATCCTGCGCGATCGCACACTGTACGCTTTTGATCTTCCCTGCAGCGCCGCTCGTCAGGCTCTGGTTGAGAGAGATGCCAGCGATGCACTGCGCTATAAGGCGGAACAAAAGGAGATTGATCGCGTTACCGCCAGTGCCAAACGACTGGCAACCTGGGGGCGTGTCTACGACAACGAAGATTTGTCCCGCAAAGCGAAGCAGATGGAAAAGCAGGTGCAGCGCCTGAAGGATGTTCAGACGGAAGTGACTGCAGGAAGTCAGTGGACACTAACATTGCAGGGTGATGCCATGCGTGCCGACCGTCTGCTGGAAATGACAAACCTGTCGGTCGCACCAGCCCCTGATGCCGCGACGCTATTTTCCATCGCCGGGATCAGGATAAAAAGTGGCGACCGGGTGGCAATTGTTGGGCGTAACGGCTGTGGGAAATCATCACTGCTACGGCTTATCTGGCAGCAGTATCAGTCGCAAATGGCATCGCGTTCACTGGTGTTGCACCCTCGCGTCACACTGGGGTATTACGATCAGACGCTACACCAGCTCTCAGATGACGACACGTTGTTTGATACGCTCGAACCGTTTGCTCCGCAGCCTGATGTTCGCAAGATGGCGCTGATAAGCGCGGGCTTCCCGTGGATTCGTCATGGGCAGAGGGTCAGTACATTAAGCGGCGGAGAGCGCTCCCGGCTGCTGTTTGTCGGGCTTACGCTTGCGCGCTACAGCCTGCTGATGCTCGATGAACCAACCAATCATCTGGATATGGAAGGTAAAGAAGCGCTGGCGCAGACGCTACAAAGTTTCAGCGGCGGCGTGCTGCTGGTCAGCCATGACCGTCAGCTTATCAGCCAAAGCTGTAATCGGTTCTGGTTTATCGATAATGGCGAACTTAGCGAATGGCACGATCTGGACGCGATCAACGATCGTATTCGGGAAACGTCTGAGGAGATGAGCGTTCCCAAAACGGTGGTCGAAGCGAGAGCCGAAATACGCGGTGACAGCGATGGATGGCTGGAGCAACTCCTCGAGCTGGAGCAACGTCTGGCCGACGATCTCGCCCGCAAGCCGAAACATCAAAAGCCGCTGTTGCAGGCGCAATGGCGTAAGGAGATTGAGCGGCTGAACTCACAACTGGAGTAATCTCTATTGCCGGATGGCGCAAGCCTATCCGGCCTACATCAGCAAAATGCGCGTGTAGGCCTGCCATCCGGCATTTCATTTACTGCTTCGGCTGTTTTTCTTTCCAGGCATCCCATGCCTGCTTGATCTCTTGTTTCGCTGTGGCCGCATCGTTAAAGCCATCTAACTCTACTTTCTTACGTCCTTCCGGCAACTCTTTGTACACGCGGAAAAACGACTCCAGTCGTTGCACTTCGATCTTTGGCAAATCGCTCAACTCTTTGATGTCGTCATAGGTGGGGTCAATTTTGCTGGCTGGCACGGCGACAATTTTATCGTCCTTTTCCCCGCCATCGATCATCTTCAGCACGCCAATCGCGCGCAACTTGATCAGCGTTCCCGGGGCCAGCGGTGCCCGGGTATAGAAAACCACATCCTGCGGGTCACCGTCACCTGCCAGGGACTGGGTCAATGAGCCGTAGTTTGCCGGATAGGCAACCGGCATCGACTGGAAGCGATCGGCGACGATAAAGCCGGTTTTCGCATCGGTTTCATATTTTATGATCCCGCCTGCCGGGATTTCAGTCACGGCATAAAACTCTTCCGGGTTATTCTCCGGCTGCGGAAATTCGAGGATATTCTGCGCCTGAACGGACGCACAGAGAAATACGCTGACTGCGAGTAATTTTTTCACCAGATGCATTGTCTTTTAACTCTTCTCTTATTGGAAAGACAAAACCTTACGTTTACCAGATGACAGAAACATGACGTTTTTTTGGCAAAAAAAATGGCGCTACATCCGCAGCGCCATTGTTGTCAGAATGCATCAGGTTTACTTAACCCCTTCTTCACTCTCTTTCTTTGCTTCCAGCTTTTCAACATCGCGATACCAGCGCGGGTGGTGTTTCTTCGCCCAGCGACGGCTCACTTTCCCTTCAACCATGCCTTTAATTGATCCTTTCACCCAAAATGCCATATACATATGGATGAGGATAGCGTGCATCAGAATAATGCCCGCCGCAGCGTGGATCAGCAGGCTGTAACGCACTACCTGCATCGGGAAATATTGCGCAAAGTATGGACGCCAGATAATAACGCCCGTGACCAGCAGTACAAAAATCATGCTCATGATCGACCAGAACATCATTTTTTGTCCGGCGTTGTATTTGCCCACATCCGCCACTTTGTGTTCATTGCCCTTCAGCACTTCCACAATGTTTTTCAGCCACGGGATATCTTTCTTATCCGGGATGTTGTGGTGAACAAAGCGCACAAACATGAACATCAGCGCGACGAAGATCAGCAAACCAAAGAAGGGGTGCAGAATACGCCCCATCTGCGGCGTACCGAAAGTTTGCGTCAGCCATTGCAGGGTCGGGAAGAAAAACGAAATCCCCGACAGCGCCACCAGGAAGAAGCAGATCACCACCGTCCAGTGACAGGCGCGGTCGATAAATTTCGTGCGCACAATCATTTTCGACTTACTCATGATGATCCTCCTCGTCGTCGTCCACTTCCTTATTCGGGCCGATGCCAATGTAGTGGTAAATCAGCCCGGCGAAGGTGGCGATAAATCCGGCAGCAGCCAGCGGTTTCAGCGCCCCTTTCCACAGATTGATCGAGGTATCGATCTTAGGCTCTTTCGGCAGACCGTGATACAGCTCCGGCTGGTTGGCATGATGCAGAACGTACATGACGTGCGTGCCTCCCACACCTTCCGGGTTATAGAGACCGGCATATTCATAACCACGTGCTTTCAGTTTTGCCACTCGCTGCTCGCCCATTTCCAGCATTTCCTGCTTAGTGCCGAAATGTATTGCCCCGGTTGGACAGGTCTTCACGCAGGCAGGTTCCTGCCCAACGCTGACGCGATCCACACACAGCGTACATTTATACACGCGGTTATCCTCTTTATTGAGGCGCGGAATATTAAATGGACACCCAGCAATACAGTACCCGCAACCAATGCAATGCTCTGACTGGAAATCAACAATCCCGTTGGCGTACTGGATGATTGCCCCGGCAGACGGGCATGCCTTCAGGCAGCCCGGATCTTCACAGTGCATACAACCGTCTTTACGAATCAACCACTCCAGCTTGCCGTTCTGTTCGGTTTCGGTAAACCGCATGACCGTCCAGGACTTAGCGCTGAGATCGGCGGGGTTGTCATACACCCCGACGCAATGACCCACTTCATCGCGGATATCATTCCACTCTGAGCAGGCCACCTGACAGGCTTTACAGCCTATACAGGTGGAAACGTCGATCAGTTTCGCGACTTCGGCTTTGTAATCACGGGCCTGAGGTGGCGGCGTGATGGAGTTTGTTGCGGACCTTTTGATGATGTCCTGCGTTTCCATAGACATATATTCGCCCCCTTACGCCTTCTCGATGTTAACTAAAAACGCTTTGTATTCCGGCGTTTGCGAGTTTGCATCACCGACGTTCGGCGTCAGGGTGTTGGCGATAAAGCCTTTCCGCGCGACTCCTTCAAAGCCCCAGTGGATCGGGATCCCTACGGTTTCAACCTTCTGACCGTTGACGTTCAGGGTTTGCAGACGACGGGTGACCACCGCAACCGCGCGAATAAATCCGCGTTTGCTGCTGACTTTCACGTAGTCGCCGTTGCCGATACCTTTTGCTGACGCCAGCGTTTCGCTGATTTCCACAAACTGCTCTGGCTGGGCAATCGCATTCAACAATGCGTGTTTGGTCCAGGTGTGGAAATGCTCGGTCAGACGATAGGTGGTTCCGACGTATGGGAAGTCCTGCTTCGTCCCCATGCGCAATGCATCCGCCTCGTACAGACGCGCTGCCGGGTTGGAGATCACGTTCGGGTGCAGCGGGTTAGTACCCAGCGGCGTTTCCATCGGCTCGTAGTGTTCCGGGAACGGCCCTTCCGCCAGCTTATCGATGGCAAACAGACGCCCCAGCCCTTCCGGCTGCATGATAAACGGATTGGTGCCACTGCCCGGTGCGGCGTTGTTGAAGTCAGGGATATCGTTACCGGTCCACTTAGTACCGTTCCACTGGATCAACATCCGTTTCGGATCCCACGGTTTACCCTGCGGGTCTGCCGAAGCGCGGTTGTACAGTACGCGACGGTTCAGTGGCCATGCCCATGCCCAACCCAGCGTATTACCCAGACCTGATGGGTCGGCGTTATCGCGGTTAGCCATTTGGTTGCCCTGCTCGGTCCAGCTACCGGTATAAATCCAGCAGGAGGATGACGTTGTACCGTCGTCACGCAGGAGCGCAAAGCTGTTGAGCAACTGACCTTTTTTCGCCACCAGCACGCCATTGGCATCATAGAGATCTTCCAGCGCATAGCCGTTGTTCTCTTTGGCCACTTCCGCGGAATGCGGTTCGTCCGGTAGCTTATAGTTCCAGCTCATTTTCAGCACCGGCTCTACAGCTTTACCGCCTTCAGTGCGATACATTTCGCGCAGACGATGGTAAATACCGGCCAGAATTTCGCCGTCATTACGCGCTTCGCCAGGTGCATCCTGACCTTTCCAGTGCCACTGCAGCCAGCGGCCAGAGTTAGCAATCGAGCCGTCTTCTTCTGCAAAGCAGGTGGATGGCAGACGGAAAACTTCAGTCTGAATCGACGCCGGATCGACATCGTTGGATTCGCCGTGGTTTTGCCAGAATGTGGACGTTTCTGTGACCAGCGGATCAATAACCACCAGATACTTCAGTTTGCTGAGGCTCTGTACCACTTTGTTTTTGTCCGGGAAGGACGCAACCGGGTTAAAGCCCTGACAGATGTAGCCAGTGACTTTCCCGCTATCCATCATGTTGAAGTATTTAATGACGTCGTAGGACTGATCCCACTTCGGCAGCCATTCAAAGCCCCAGTCGTTTTCTTTCTGCGCCGCATCGCCGTAGAAAGATTTCATCAAACTGACGAAGAACTTCGGATAGTTACCCCAGTAGTTCACCTGGGAGGCCAGCGTCGCTTTTGGTGTATTGGCAGCCAGATAGGTTTGCAGATCGGTCTGCTTTTCTGACGGCAGCATCAGATAACCGGGCAGGCTGGTCGATAACAGACCTAAGTCGGTTAAGCCCTGAATGTTGGAGTGACCGCGTAATGCGTTTACACCGCCACCGGCCATCCCCATGTTACCGAGCAGCAACTGGATCATCGCCATGGTGCGGATGTTCTGCGCCCCAACGGTATGCTGCGTCCAGCCCAGCGCGTACAGGAAGGTCGTGGTACGATCGGCTGTACTGGTGGAGGCCAGCACTTCACACACTTTCAGGAAGTCGGCTTTCGGCGTACCGCAGATGTTTTCCACCACATCCGGCGTATAACGGGAAACGTGCTGTTTGAGCAAGTTCCACACGCAACGGGGATGGCTTAAGGTTTCATCGCGTTTTGCGTAGCCATTTTCATCGAACTGGTAGTTCCAGGACGACTTATCGTATTGACGTTTTTTGGCGTCGTAACCGCTGAACAGACCGTCTTCAAAAGCAAAATCATCCCGCACCAGCAGGCTGGCGTTGGTGTAGTGCTTAACGTATTCAGCATTGATTTTGTTATTTTCAATCAGATACAGCAAGACACCGGACAGGAACGTAATGTCCGTGCCGGAGCGAATCGGCGCATAGATATCCGCCACCGACGCTGTACGGGTAAAACGGGGATCGACAACAATCAGCGTAGCATCATTGTTGTTTTTAGCTTCCATCGCCCAGCGGAATCCCACCGGATGTGCTTCAGCGGCGTTACCGCCCATCACCATTACGACGTTAGCGTTTTTGATATCAACCCAGTGGTTGGTCATCGCACCGCGACCAAATGTTGGAGCAAGACTTGCTACCGTTGGTCCGTGTCAGACGCGTGCCTGGTTATCTACCGCCAACATGCCGAGTGAGCGCACGAATTTTTGCGTCAGCATGCCGGTTTCATTACTCGCCGCAGATGCACACAGCATCCCGGTTGAAAGCCAGCGGTTTACCGTCACGCCCTGCTCATTCTTCTCAATAAAATTGGCGTCACGGTCTGCTTTCATCAGTTTTGCGATGCGGGAGAAAGCTTCATCCCAGCTGATGCGTTGCCATTTGTCGGAACCGGGAGCGCGATATTCCGGGTAGCGTAAACGATTTTCGCTGTGCACGTAATCCAGTAATCCTGCGCCCTTAGGACAAAGTGCCCCGCGGCTCACCGGATGATCCGGATCCCCTTCGATATGATAAATCGACTCTTTGGCGTTTTTTGCTCCATCACCAAGGCTATACATTAATAGCCCGCAACCTACGGAACAGTATGTGCAGGTGTTTCGGATCTCTTTTGCGCGTAACAGTTTGTAGTTTCGCGCCTGAGCCAGTGCCATTTTGGGTGCAAAACCCAGTGCGGCCACTGTTGTTCCCGCCATACCGCCCGCGCAGATTTTAAAGAATTGTCTGCGGCTGACGTCCATTGCTTTCCTCTTTTTTACAGGGGTTCGTACAAAACATCTTTCACCTTGCCCCAGCGCGGCAGTCTGAAAGATGACATGTACAACTTCGCGACGAAACTAACAGCTATATCCATATTTTTTTTGCGTCAAATCAATAACGAAACGGTTCCGCTACTAAATAGTGCAGTTTGTGTAACCTGTGTACCTACAAGGGGTTAGCTAAAAGCTAATTAGTTAGCCTGTGCTGACGTAAAAGTGCTATAAATTTCAGCTTCATTTTTGCCAGGACGACGGACAGACAAACAGCATGACAAAACAAAAAGCAACGTTAATCGGGCTCATCGCCATTGTGCTGTGGAGCACGATGGTGGGGTTGATTCGTGGGGTAAGCGAAGGTCTCGGGCCAGCGGGGGGCGCAGCGATGATCTTCTCGCTAAGCGGCCTGCTGCTGATATTTACCGTCGGATTTCCAAATATTAGAAAAATACCTGTTCGTTATTTAATCGCCGGTAGCGTGCTTTTTGTCAGCTATGAAATTTGCCTGGCTTTGGCATTAGGTTATGCCGCTACCCGACACCAGGCAATAGAAGTAGGAATGGTCAATTATCTCTGGCCAAGTCTGACGATTTTGTTTGCTATTTTATTTAATGGTCAAAAAACAAACTGGATGATAATTCCAGGATTAATGCTCGCCTTGACCGGAGTCTGCTGGGTTTTAGGTGGCGAGAACGGTCTAAATCCAGGTGAAATTATCAGCAACATTGCCAGTAGTCCGCTGAGTTATTTTCTCGCATTTTTGGGTGCTTTTATCTGGGCAACGTATTGCACCGTCACTAATAAATTTGCGAAAGGCTTTAACGGCATCACCGTTTTTGTTTTACTGACAGCGACAAGTTTGTGGGTCTACTATTTTATGACGCCACAACCAGAAATGGTTTTCAGCACACCGGTGACCATTAAGATGTTCACGGCTGCATTAACGCTAGGATTTGCCTATGCAGCATGGAATATCGGAATTTTACACGGTAATGTCACTGTCATGGCGGTAGGGTCTTATTTCACTCCAGTGCTTTCCTCTGCACTGGCTGCTGTATTGCTCAGCGCCCCGCTGTCGTTCTCGTTCTGGCAAGGCGCGCTGATGGTCTGTGCTGGCTCGCTACTGTGCTGGCTGGCAACACGTCGGGTATAGAAATCAGGCCGCGTTTCTGGCATAGAGATAAAACCCGGCTACACTCTGGTCAGTTAACGGATAATAATTGTACATTCCGCTTGTGTTTTATGTTTTTATTTGTTTAATTAAATGTTAAGTAACTGGTAATTAATCAACAGCCGAAAATATTATATGTTTACCTATAACCCTCCGGTTGTATATATTTTACATGGGTTACTAACGATTAGTAAACCATAACCAGCACAATAGTCCCCGCCGAAAATATATTCTTCCAAAAGATCACATATTAATATTAATATAATCAGCTGTATTATGTAGATCTAGATCACACAAATTCAAATATTCCGCAATATTATGAAACTTATTATTGAACTAATACCACATCGTCATTTAAAAATAGTTCGTCATTGATGAACGGCCTCGTTTAGCAATGGTTTAGGAAACACACCAAGAAAAAATTATAAGGATTATTTATAATGAAACTTAAATTAGTTGCAGTGGCAGTGACTACCCTGTTGGCAGCGGGTGCGGTAAACGCAGCTGAGATTTATAACAAAGACGGTAACAAACTGGATCTGTACGGTAAAGTTCACGCTCAGCATTACTTCTCTGACGATACCAGCAGCGATGGTGACAAAACTTACGCGCGTCTGGGCTTCAAAGGCGAAACTCAGATCAACGACCAACTGGTTGGTTTCGGCCAGTGGGAATATGAATTCAAAGGCAACCGTTCTGAAGATCAAGGTTCCGAAGCAGACAAAACCCGTCTGGCATTCGCTGGCCTGAAATTCGCTGAATACGGTTCTTTCGACTACGGTCGTAACTACGGCGTAGCCTATGACATCGGCGCATGGACTGACGTCCTGCCAGAATTCGGTGGTGATACCTGGACCCAGACTGACGTCTTCATGACTCAGCGTGCTACCGGCGTTGCAACTTACCGTAACACTGACTTCTTCGGTCTGGTTGAAGGTCTGAACTTTGCTGCTCAGTATCAGGGCAAAAACGACCGCAGCAACGACGTTGAAGCGAACGGTGACGGTTTCGGTCTGTCTTCTACTTATGAATACGAAGGCTTCGGCATCGGTGCGACTTATGCGAAATCTGACCGTACTGATGACCAGATGCGTAATGGCAACAACGAATTCTACGCTTCCGGTAAAAACGCAGAAGTATGGGCTGCTGGCCTGAAATATGATGCGAACAACATCTACCTGGCAACTACCTACTCTGAAACCCGCAACATGACCAAGTTCGGTAAAGTAGACGGTATTGCTAACAAAGCGCAGAACTTTGAAGCTGTTGCTCAGTACCAGTTCGACTTCGGTCTGCGTCCGTCCATCGCTTACCTGAAATCCAAAGGTAAAGATCTGGGTGTTTACGGCGACCAGGATCTGGTTGAATACATCGATCTGGGTGCGACCTACTACTTCAACAAAAACATGTCTACCTTCGTTGATTACAAAATCAACCTGCTGGACGACAACAAATTCACTTCTGACGCACGTGTTAGCACTGACAACATCGTAGCCGTTGGTCTGAACTACCAGTTCTAATTTTGTTGTAAGTTGAATACAAAGCCAGTCCATCCAGGGCTGGCTTTTTCTCTTGATGTAGACTCGGTCATAAGGAGTATGCCGTGCAGACGTTCACTGGTCGTTGTCTTTGCGGACAGAGTCATTTTACCGTAAACGTCGAAATGCTTGATGTCTATGCCTGCCACTGCACGCTGTGCCAGAAATGGTCCGGTGGTGTCGCCATGTATCTGGAAGCCAGCGGTCATCCACTACTTTCCCCTGATTCAGCAGAACCTTCGCACTTTCCCTCATCAACGCGCGGAGAACGTTTCTTCTGTTCCGGTTGTGGATGCCCCTTGTGGTTTACGCTGACCGATAGCGATCGTTACTTTATTCCGTGGACATTGCTGGAGCTGAATGAGGTGGATCGTCGCCGTCTGATTCTGGCGGCTGAAATCTATACCGAAACACAGCCTGCGTTCTGGCGGTTGACGGGGCAATACGCTCGCCTGAGTGGAAAAGAAGTCGAAGCGATGGATTACCCCTGTCATTTAGCTCACTAGTTATTGACGGTTCACTTTTGCCAGGCTGAACCACATCCCTACCGCTAATACGATAAGCATGCTGCCAGCGCTGCTCAACGCCACGCTGTGTGACCAGGTAAATGCTTCTCTGGCAGCTGCAAGCAACGCGTCGCTAAGAGACGGCGAGAGTGAATGTGCTAATTGCACCGCCTCACCCATTGACGATGCAGCACGTTCCAGCTCCTGCGCATTGAGGCCGGCAGGCGGTAGAATCGACGCGGAAAAACTACGGCTTAGCAAGAGACCAAAAATCGCGATCCCAAGACCGGCCCCCAGTTCATAGGCCATGGTTTCGATAGCCCCCGCAGCAGCGGCTTTTTCAGCCGGGGCTGCCGCCATAATGGCCGCCGTTGAGGCCAGTAGCGCACTGGCGGCACTGAACCCCAGTAACGCCATTAATATCCAGGCCTGGATCTGCTGAGTGCTGAAATCCGTCATTGCCAGACCGTAGAAACTGACTGCACTCAACGCCATACCTGCCGTTGCCACGCAGCGCAATCCCAGCCGTGAAACCAACATACCGGCAATCGGGCCGCTGAAGCCACTCGCCAGCATGACGGGGAGCATAAACAGCCCCGCCTGATACGGCGTTAAACCGTGAACAAACTGTAATTCCTGGGCCATCAACAGCTCAAATCCCACCAGGGTGATCATCGCAGTCATCGCCATTACCACGCCGCTTAAGATAATGCGATGGGTGAACAACCGCATATCAATCATCGGACGTGAGGCCGCGAGCTGAATACGAACAAATTTCCACAGCAGCACTGCTCCGGTTAACAGCGTCAATACGATAACCCCGGTCGCCATATGCCCTTTTAGCGCCGTTTTAGCACTGTAAACCAGCAGTAAAATCGCCACGATCAACATAATCGCATGGCCAAAATTTAACGACTGCTCGCGGCGTCCGGTCTGGCGTGGCACGTAACGTGCGGTCAATGTCATCACCACCAGAACAATGGGCACATTGATTAAGAACACTGAGCCCCAGTAGAAATGCTCCAGCAACATACCACCGACTAAGGGACCAAATGCCGCACCGCCGGAACCGACGGCAGCCCAGACGCCAAGCGCCATATTGCGATGACGTTGTTCAGCAAAGGTGGCGCGAATACCTGCCAGCGTCGCCGGAACGATCATCGCCGCACCAATGGCCAGCACGGCCCGGGTCGCGATTAGCCATCCGGCACTGTGAGCAAACGCGGCAGCCAGCGAAGCCAGACCAAATAGCCCACCACCCAGTATCAGCAAGCGTTTAAAACCGATGCGATCGCCCAACGCCCCCATCGGTAACACCATACCGGCCATCACCAGAGAATAGATATCAATGATCCACAGCAGCTCGTTACCACTGGCACCCAGCGTCATACTCAGCGTGGGCGCGGCAACGTGCAGCACCGTTGCATCAATCGCAACAGGGATGTAGACCAGCACAATAATCACTAACGTTAACCACTGACGAAACATAAAATTCCCTTCAAAACTGAAACTGGACACATGTCCAGCTTCAGCGATCCTACGGAAAATTGAACACATGTCCAACTTTTTGTTACACTGCGTGCTAAACGGGTATGGGAGGAACGATGAGCTATCTGAATCGGGATGAACGTCGGGAAGTAATTCTGCAGGCGGCAATGCGCGTGGCGCTTGAGGAAGGATTTACCGCTATGACAGTGCGACGTATTGCAACGGAGGCTCAGGTGTCCACCGGACAGGTACACCACCACTTTACTTCAGCCGGTGAGTTAAAATCCCTTGCTTTTGTGCAACTGATCCGTACCCTCCTGGATGCCGAACAGGTCAGTGCAAACGCCAGCTTTCGTGAACGGCTTCATGCCATGTTGGGCAGCGAAGACGGCGGATTCGAACCCTATATTAAACTGTGGCGTGAAGCGCAGGTTCTGGCGGATAAAGATCCGGAAATCAAAAGCGCTTACCTGTTGACCATGCGGATGTGGCACGAAGAAACCGCCGCTATCATCGCTCAGGGACAGAAAGCCGGTGAGTTTTCTTCACGCCCGGATGCTGCCGATGTGGCCTGGCGTTTAATTGCCCTGGTATGCGGTCTGGATGGCATCTATGTATTAGGCATTGAGGAAATGGCCGATCCTGCGTTCGAGCGCCATTTGGATCGTATGATTACGTTAGAGTTAGTTAATTGATGTTATAGATGAATTAACAATACATCTTTTATATTTACAATTGGTAACACTTAAGCAACGTGTAATTCCCTCATCACGCCGCGTTATTGCGCTTTTTTATCTATTCTTTCAGTCAATATTCCCAAAACTTTTCAATAGTTTCTAAAAAGAACCCGCGCGGCGCTGTATGCGTTTATTTCTTTTTCATGAACGGCATGTGCATGGAGAATAATATGTCAGCATCAAATGAGAAAAATAATCGTTATCTTTTAACTGACTGGAAACCGGAAAACCCTGCCTTTTGGGAAAATAAAGGTAAGCACATTGCCAGAAGAAACCTATGGATATCAGTGAGTTGTCTGTTGTTGGCGTTCTGCGTCTGGATGTTGTTCAGCGCCGTGGCCGTCAATCTGAATAAAATTGGTTTTAATTTCACCACCGACCAACTGTTTTTATTAACCGCACTGCCTTCTCTTTCTGGCGCAATATTGCGTGTCCCCTACTCCTTTATGGTACCTATATTTGGGGGGCGCCGTTGGACCATTTTTAGCACCATTATTCTGGTCATTCCCTGCGTTTGGCTCGGATTTGCCGTGCAAAATACCGCTACTCCGTTTGGCGTATTTATTATTATTGCGCTGATGTGTGGCTTTGCGGGGGCTAACTTTGCCTCCAGCATGGGCAATATCAGCTTTTTCTTCCCGAAAGCGAAACAAGGTAGCGCGCTAGGTGTTAACGGCGGTCTCGGTAACCTCGGCGTCAGCGTGATGCAGTTAATCGCGCCGTTAGTCATTTTCCTGCCCCTATTTACCTTTTTAGGGGTACAAGGCGTACCGCAGCCTGATGGCTCTTTACTGTCACTGGCAAACGCCGCATGGATTTGGGTTCCGCTGCTGCTGCTCTCAACGCTGGCTGCGGGCATGGGAATGAATGACATCGCCAGTTCGAAGGCCTCAATCGCCTCTCAGCTACCGGTCCTCAAACGCTTTCATCTGTGGCTGTTAAGCTTGTTGTACCTTGCCACTTTCGGTTCGTTTATCGGCTTTTCAGCCGGTTTTGCCATGTTAGCGAAAACCCAGTTCCCTGACGTGAATATTCTGCAACTGGCGTTCTTCGGCCCGTTCATCGGCGCACTGGCACGTTCGGCGGGCGGTGTGATCTCTGACAAGTTCGGCGGTGTACGGGTCACGTTAATCAACTTCATCTTTATGGCGCTGTTTAGTGCCTTGCTGTTTCTTACTCTCCCCGGCTCTGGCGAAGGAAACTTTGTTGCCTTCTACCTGGTGTTTATGGGCTTGTTCCTGACCGCTGGTCTGGGAAGCGGTTCGACCTTCCAGATGATTGCGGTGATCTTTCGCAAAATCACCATTTACCGGGTGAAGCTGCGCGGTGGTACTGAAGAACAGGCTCAGCGTGAAGCGGTAACCGATACCGCAGCCGCCCTGGGATTTATCTCTGCAATTGGCGCTGTCGGGGGCTTCTTTATCCCCAAAGCGTTTGGTTCATCGCTGGCGCTGACCGGTTCTCCGGTAGGCGCCATGAAAATATTCCTCGTGTTTTACATCGTCTGCGTGCTGGTGACCTGGCTGGTCTACGGCCGTAAATCACAAAAAAAATAGTCATCCTTTGGCCTGTGCAGGCAACGTTATTCGAAGCAGGAGTTATGTCATGAGTAAACTGTTAGATCGCTTTCGCTACTTTAAACAAAAGGGTGAGACATTTGCCGAGGGGCACGGGCAAGTGATGCACACCAACCGGGACTGGGAAGACAGCTATCGTCAGCGCTGGCAGTTCGACAAAATTGTGCGCTCTACCCACGGCGTTAACTGTACCGGCTCATGCAGCTGGAAAATCTACGTCAAAAACGGACTGGTGACCTGGGAAACACAGCAAACCGACTACCCGCGTACCCGTCCTGACCTGCCAAATCATGAGCCTCGCGGCTGCCCGCGCGGCGCCAGCTACTCCTGGTATCTGTACAGCGCCAACCGCCTGAAATATCCGCTGGTGCGTAAACGTCTAATCGAACTGTGGCGCGTCGCCCTGTCCCGCCAGCCCGATCCGGTGCTGGCCTGGGAATCCATTATCAACGACCCGCAAAAATGCCAGAGCTACAAGCAGGTACGCGGTCGCGGCGGGTTTATCCGTTCCAACTGGAAAGAGCTTAATCAGCTGATTGCCGCCGCCAACGTCTGGACGGTAAAAACCTACGGCCCGGATCGCGTGGCCGGATTCTCCCCCATCCCCGCAATGTCGATGGTCTCTTATGCCGCAGGTACACGCTATCTCTCGCTACTGGGCGGAACCTGCCTGAGCTTCTATGACTGGTACTGCGACTTACCGCCTGCATCACCGATGACCTGGGGCGAGCAAACCGATGTTCCGGAATCCGCCGATTGGTATAACTCCAGCTATATCATCGCCTGGGGGTCTAACGTGCCGCAGACCCGCACCCCGGACGCGCACTTTTTTACTGAAGTACGCTACAAAGGCACCAAGACGATTGCCATTACGCCGGATTACTCTGAAGTCGCCAAACTCTGCGACCAGTGGCTGGCGCCCAAACAAGGGACGGACAGCGCACTGGCGATGGCAATGGGCCACGTCATCCTGAAAGAGTTTCACCTCGACAACCCCAGCGATTACTTCCTCAATTACTGTCGCCGCTATACCGACATGCCAATGCTGGTGCTGCTGGATGCCCGCGAAGATGGCAGCTACGTGCCTGGTCGCATGATGCGCGCCTCAGACCTTGTCGATGGTCTCGGCGAAAGCAACAATCCGGAGTGGAAAACGGTGGCGTTTAACAGCAACGGTGAACTGGTCGTGCCGAACGGTTCGATTGGCTTTCGTTGGGGTGAAAAAGGGAAATGGAACCTGGAGCCGCTGGCGGCTGGCGCGGAAACAGAGCTTTCCCTCTCGCTGCTTGGTCAGCATGATGACGTGACCGGCGTGGCATTCCCCTATTTCGGCGGCAACGAAAACCCACATTTTCGCAGCGTGAAGCAGGAGCCGGTGCTGATTCGCCAACTGCCGGTAAAACATCTTACCCTCGCCGATGGCAGCCGTTGCCCGGTGGTGAGCGTCTATGATCTGGTACTGGCAAATTACGGCCTCGACCGTGGTCTGGATGATGTTCATAGCGCACAAGATTACAGCGAAGTGAAAGCCTACACCCCGGCCTGGGGCGAGCAAATTACCGGCGTGCCACGCCGTCATATCGAACAAATCGCCCGTGAGTTTGCTGATACCGCGCACAAAACGCATGGACGTTCGATGATCATCCTCGGGGCGGGCGTTAACCACTGGTACCACATGGACATGAACTACCGTGGGATGATCAACATTCTGGTGTTCTGCGGCTGTGTCGGACAAAGCGGCGGCGGCTGGGCACACTATGTGGGTCAGGAGAAACTGCGGCCGCAAACCGGTTGGTTACCGCTGGCCTTTGCGCTGGACTGGAACCGCCCGCCGCGTCAGATGAACAGCACCTCGTTCTTTTACAACCACTCCAGCCAGTGGCGCTATGAAAAACTCACCGCTCAGGAACTTCTCTCTCCGCTGGCCGACGCGTCGAAGTTTAGTGGGCATTTAATTGATTTTAACGTGCGTGCCGAAAGGATGGGCTGGTTGCCGTCCGCGCCGCAGCTAAACCTCAACCCTCTGACCGTCAAGGCAAAAGCCGAACAAGCGGGGTTATCTGTGGTGGAATACACCACGCAGGCGTTGAAATCGGGTGATATTCGTTTTGCCTGCGAGCAGCCGGATAGCGGCAAAAACCATCCACGCAACCTCTTCGTCTGGCGCTCTAACCTGCTCGGCTCCTCCGGTAAAGGGCATGAATACATGCTCAAATATTTGCTGGGTACCGAAAGCGGGATCCAGGGAGAAGCGCTCGGTTCAAGCGACGGCATTAAACCTGAAGAGGTTGAATGGCAGTCTGCAGCGATTGAGGGCAAGCTCGATCTGCTGGTGACGCTCGACTTCCGCATGTCCAGTACGTGTCTGTTCTCCGATATCGTGTTACCTACCGCCACCTGGTATGAAAAAGACGATATGAACACCTCGGATATGCATCCGTTTATTCATCCGTTGTCAGCGGCGGTCGACCCCGCGTGGGAATCGAAGAGCGATTGGGAAATTTATAAAGGCATCGCCAAAGTCTTCTCCGAAGTTTGCGTCGGGCACCTTGGGCAAGAGACGGATGTGGTATTGCAACCGCTGCAACACGACTCCCCGGCAGAACTGGCACAGCCGTTTGACATTCAGGACTGGCGCAAAGGCGAATGCGATCTCCTGCCGGGGAAAACAGCGCCGAATATTGCCGTTGTGGAACGTGACTACCCCGCCACCTACGAACGTTTCACTTCGCTCGGCCCACTCATGGATAAGCTCGGCAACGGTGGGAAAGGCATTGCGTGGAATACCCAGGCGGAAGTCGATTTCCTCGGCAAGCTGAACTACACCAAACGCGAAGGCCCGGCAAAAGGCCGACCGCTGATTGACACCGCGCTGGATGCCTCGGAAGTGATCCTCGCCCTGGCGCCGGAAACCAACGGACAGGTGGCAGTGAAAGCCTGGGAGGCGCTGGGCGCGATGACCGGACGCGACCATACGCATCTGGCGTTGAACAAAGAAGACGAGAAGATTCGTTTTCGCGATATCCAGGCACAGCCGCGCAAAATTATCTCCAGTCCGACCTGGTCCGGCCTGGAAAGCGAACATGTCTCCTATAACGCAGGCTATACCAACGTCCACGAACTGATCCCATGGCGCACCCTGTCCGGTCGCCAGCAGCTGTATCAGGATCATGCGTGGATGCGTGCGTTTGGTGAAAGTCTGGTGGCGTATCGTCCGCCTATTGATACCCGCAGCGTCAGCGAAATGCGCGAAGTTCCGCCTAACGGCTTCCCGGAAAAAGCGCTCAACTTCCTGACGCCGCATCAGAAATGGGGGATCCACTCAACCTACAGTGAAAACCTGCTGATGCTGACGCTGTCGCGCGGCGGCCCCATTGTCTGGATCAGCGAGACCGATGCCAAAGAGCTGGGCATTGAGGATAACGACTGGATTGAAGCCTTCAACGCCAACGGCGCGCTCACCGCGCGTGCGGTAGTGAGCCAACGCGTGCCGCCGGGAATGACCATGATGTATCACGCCCAGGAGCGAATCATGAACATCCCCGGATCCGAAGTCACCGGGATGCGTGGCGGGATCCACAACTCCGTCACCCGCGTCTGCCCGAAACCCACGCACATGATTGGCGGCTATGCGCAACTGGCATACAGCTTCAACTATTACGGCACGGTCGGCTCTAACCGCGATGAGTTCATCATGATTAGAAAAATGAAAAATATTAACTGGCTGGATGATGAAGGTCGCGATCAGGTACAGGAGGCGAAAAAATGAAAATACGCTCACAGGTAGGCATGGTTCTTAATCTGGATAAGTGCATCGGCTGCCACACCTGCTCCGTCACCTGTAAAAACGTCTGGACCGGGCGTGAAGGGATGGAATATGCGTGGTTTAACAACGTTGAGACCAAGCCGGGCATTGGTTACCCGAAAAACTGGGAAGATCAGGAAGAGTGGCAAGGCGGCTGGGTTCGCGATGTCAACGGTAAGATAAGACCGCGCCTCGGCGGCAAGATGGGCGTGATCACCAAAATTTTCGCCAACCCGGTGATCCCGCAAATCGATGATTACTATGAACCGTTTACCTACGATTATCAGCATCTGCATAGCGCGCCGGAGAGCAAGAATCAGCCCACCGCGCGTCCGCGTTCGCTGATAGATGGTAAACGGATGGACAAGATTATCTGGGGTCCAAACTGGGAAGAACTGCTTGGCGGCGAATTTTCAAAACGTGCCCGCGACCGTAACTTCGAGAAGATGCAAAAGGAGATGTACGGTCAGTTCGAAAACACCTTCATGATGTATTTACCGCGCCTGTGCGAGCACTGTCTGAACCCAAGCTGTGTCGCCACCTGCCCAAGCGGTGCTATCTATAAGCGTGAAGAAGACGGCATTGTGCTGATCGACCAGGACAAATGTCGCGGCTGGCGTTTGTGCATCAGCGGTTGCCCATACAAAAAAATCTACTTTAACTGGAAGAGCGGTAAGTCAGAAAAATGCATTTTCTGCTATCCGCGTATTGAGTCCGGTCAGCCGACGGTGTGTTCAGAAACCTGCGTCGGGCGTATCCGTTATCTCGGCGTATTGCTGTACGACGCCGACCGCATCGAGGAAGCAGCAAGCACCGAGCATGAAACCGATCTCTACGAGCGCCAGTGCGATGTGTTCCTCAACCCGAACGATCCAGCGGTGATTGAAGAAGCGCTGAAACAGGGGATTCCGCATAACGTTATCGAAGCGGCCCAACGTTCACCGGTCTATAAAATGGCGATGGACTGGAAGCTGGCGCTACCGCTGCACCCGGAGTATCGCACCCTGCCGATGGTCTGGTATGTGCCGCCATTGTCACCGATTCAGTCAATTGCTGACGCCGGTGGACTGCCGCACAATGGCAACATTTTGCCTGCGGTTGAGTCGCTGCGAATTCCGGTTCAGTACCTCGCCAATATGCTTAGCGCGGGCGATACCGGCCCGGTACTGCGCGCGCTAAAACGGATGATGGCGATGCGCCACTATATGCGTTCGCAAACCGTCGAAGGTGTCACGGATACCCGTGCGATTGAGGAAGTGGGCCTGAGCGTTGAACAGGTTGAGGAGATGTACCGCTATCTGGCCATCGCCAACTATGAAGACCGCTTTGTGATCCCAACCAGCCATCGCGAAATGGCGCGTGATGCCTTCCCGGAGAAAAACGGCTGCGGCTTTACCTTCGGTGACGGCTGCCATGGCTCAGATACCAAATTCAACCTGTTCAACAGTAGCCGTATTGATGCCATCGACATCACCGAAGTACGCGATAAAGCGGAGGGTGAATAATGCAAATCCTGAAGGTTATCGGCCTGCTGATGGAATATCCCGACGAGATGCTATGGGAGTGCAAAGACGACGCGCTGGCGCTAGTGGCCAGCGATGCACCCATGCTGAGCGATTTTAGCCAGGCGCTGCTCAATGCGCCGTTACTGGATAAACAAGCCGAATGGTGCGAAATCTTTGACCGGGGTCGGGCCACCTCTCTGCTGCTGTTTGAACACGTGCATGCCGAGTCCCGCGATCGTGGCCAGGCAATGGTCGATCTGTTGGCGCAGTATGAAAAGGTCGGGCTGCAACTTAACTGTCGCGAACTGCCGGATCACCTGCCGTTGTATCTTGAGTACTTAAGCGTGTTACCGGAAGCGGAGGCCAAAGAAGGACTGCAGAACGTCGCACCGATTCTGGCGTTGCTTGGCGGGCGCTTAAAACAGCGCGATACGCCGTGGTATCAACTGTTTGATGCGCTGTTGCTGCTTGCCGGAAGCCCTCTTTCAAGTGACAGCGTCACTAAACAAGTTGGCACGGAAACGCGCGACGATACCCGACAGGCGCTGGATGCAGTCTGGGAAGAGGAACAGGTGAAGTTTATCGAAGATAACGCCACCGCCTGTGACAGTTCACCGTTACAAAACTATCAACGACGCTTTAGCCAGGACGTGGCACCTCAATATGTCGACGTCAGCGCGGGAGGCCCGAAATGATACAGTACCTGAACGTCTTTTTTTACGATATCTATCCGTACCTGTGCGGTACGGTGTTTATCCTCGGCAGTTGGCTACGCTACGACTACGGGCAATACACCTGGCGCGCGTCTTCCAGCCAGATGTTGGACAAACGCGGCATGGTGCTATGGTCAAACCTGTTCCACATCGGCATTCTGGGGATCTTTTTCGGACACCTGTTTGGCATGTTAACGCCGCACTGGATGTATGCCTGGTTTCTACCGATTGCGGTAAAACAGCAGATGGCGATGATTGCCGGCGGACTTTGTGGCGTGCTGACGCTGGTGGGTGGCGCGGGTCTGCTGGTGCGGCGACTGACTAACCCGCGCATTCGCGCAACCTCCTCGACCGCCGATATTCTGATCCTCTGCGTTCTGCTGATTCAATGCATCCTCGGTTTAACCACTATCCCGTTCTCTGCACAGCATCCTGACGGCAGTGAAATGCTAAAACTGGTCGGTTGGGCGCAGTCGGTGGTGACCTTCCAGGGCGGTGCGTCTGCGCATCTGGATGGCGTGGCGTGGATTTTCCGTGTGCATCTGGTTCTGGGGATGACCATTTTCCTGCTGTTCCCGTTCACCCGACTGGTCCACGTGTGGAGTGCGCCGTTTGAGTACTTTACCCGCCGTTATCAGATAGTGCGTTCGCGCCGCTAATTTTCTCTGCTGCCCGGTAGCGCTTGCGCTTACCGGGTCTGGATCGCTATCCCGCTTTTTGTACGTTATGATGCTTCTCCATCCCAGGGAGAACGCTAATGAAACCACAGGTTTATCACGTCGATGCATTTACCTCGGTACCCTTTCGCGGCAATTCAGCGGGAGTGGTATTGCATGCTGACGGATTGAGTGACGCCCAGATGCAGTTGATTGCGCGTGAGCTGCGTCATTCGGAAACTGCTTTTCTACTGACCAGTGACGACAGCGATGTTCATATTCGCTACTTCACGCCAACGGTCGAAGTGCCCATCTGTGGGCATGCTACCGTCGCCGCACATTATGTACGCGCCAACGTGTTGGGGCTGGGTGATACGACCGTCTGGCAAACGTCACTCGCCGGTCGTCATCGGGTCGATATTGAAGCGAGTGACAATGACTATCGCATCAGTCTTGAACAAGGCATACCTGGATTCGAAGCTCCGCTGGAAGGTGCTGTACGTGCCGCGATAATCGATGCACTACACCTGAGCGAAGACGATATGCTGCCCGGATTACCCATTCAGGTAGCCACCACCGGACACTCTAAAGTAATGATTGCGCTGAAGCCTGAGGTGGACCTCGACGCCCTTTCCCCGGATTTGCCTGCCCTGACCGCTATCAGCCAGCAAATTGGCTGTAACGGGTTCTTCCCTTTTCAAATTCGCAAGGGCGAAAACGCCACCGATGGCCGCATGTTCTCGCCCGCTATTGGTATTGTGGAAGATCCGGTTACCGGCAATGCCAACGGTCCAATGGGCGCGTGGCTGGTTCAACATGGATTGATGCCGCATGACGGGAAAACGCTACGTGTTCAGGGGCATCAGGGCCGTGCGTTGGGACGCGACGGTATTGTTGATGTGACGGTGACTATCCGTGATAACCAGCCAGAGAAAGTGACGATTTCCGGCTCTGCCGTGATCCTGTTTCACGCCGAATGGGCGATCGATTTTTAAATCTTCACGTAGGCCGGATAAGGCGATAACGCCGCATCCGGCATGACTTCCGATGCCCTTATTTCCCCGCCTCCGGATGCGTATCAAACGCCGCCATAACCGTCGCCAGCTCATCCAGGGTAAACCCATGCTTCACGTCATCTACACCCAGTCCAAACCGTTCCTGCAACAGCGTATACAGGCTGGCGACGTCAGGCAGATTAATCTGCTCTACCGCGTGACCATCCTGATAATGAGTAAAGTGGAAATTGGTCAACGTCAGCTTGCCGCCGTCGGGTAAATGGCGACACATCAGCAGATGGTGGCGGAAATGCGACTGCGGCCAGTGCGCGGACCAGAAATTGCCCATCAGATAATCGCTGTGATGTTGCACCACCAGATCGAATCGGTACATTGATTGCCAGTGATCGTGATGGCGGAACTGCAGGATCCAGTCGTCCCCCTCCTGAACCAGGCGATATTCGCCGTGTGGCGTTTGCTGCTCAATGTCGGCCTGCAGACGAATCGGTGCCGTCAGCGTTTGTCCGCCGAATCCAACGTCGGCGATCCACTGTTCACCCTGCAATTCAACCAGTAACAGACGATGCGTGCGCGGCGGCAGGCTTGACGGATTCGCCAGCACCACGCGACCGAGCAGGCTGCGTACGTTAAAACCGATTTCGCGTAGCGCCCGCTCAAATACCCCATTTTGTTCAAAGCAATAGCCACCGCGGCGGGCAGTAACCAACTTCTCTTCAAGGGACAAATCGTCAAGCTGCATTTCGCGCGGCAGCAGCACATCAAGATTTTCAAAGGGTATGGCACCGTTATGCAGTAAATGCAGCGCTCTCAACGTTTCAATGTCAGCGTTGGGCACATCTGACCAGCCAATACGGGCAAAATAAGCGTTTAAAAAAGGCGTCATACGGGATTCCTGTTTGTTGAATGTTGTACTTATAACGCATTTTTACTTTTACGCCGTCGATTTTGTGCGTTGTTCACCCCGGCGAGGCGACAAAATCGCTAATCCCGTTACTATCTATGTTTATTGTGATGTCATTTTTATGTTGTCGAGGAGTCGCTATGAGTCATTTTCGTCCGGTTGAATTACAACACGCCAGCCGACTGCTTAATCACGGCCCCACCATTTTGATAACCAGCCGTGATGCGAATACAGAACGGCGCAATGTGATGGCGGCCGCGTGGTCAATGCCCGTGGAATTTGACCCACCGCGGGTGGCCATTGTTGTCGACAAGACCGCCTGGTCGCGCGAACTGATCGAGCGTAGCGGTCAATTTGGTATTGTGATTCCAGGGGTTGCCGCGACAAACTGGACCTATGCCGTCGGGAGTGTTTCTGGCCGAATAGAAGATAAGTTCAACTGCTACGGCATTCCGGTGGTCAACGGCCCGGTATTGGGATTACCGCTAATAGAAGCCAAGTGTCTCGCCTGGATGGAATGCCGCCTGCTTCCTGCCACAGCGGCCCAGGACAAATATGATACCTTGTTTGGCGAAGTGGTTTCTGCCGCTGCCGATGAGCGGGTATTTGTGCAAGGACGCTGGCAGTTTGATGATGGCAAACTCAATACCTTGCATCACCTTGGCGCCGGAACGTTTGTCACCAGCGGGAAACGTATAACAGCGGCTGAATAATACGGGCGCAATAATCGCCCGTTCTCGTTCACATGCTGTAGCCGGGTTTTTTAATCAACGTGTCCATCTGCGGTGCGATTTCCGCATCCCACACGCCCTGCCACGCGTCAGGCTCAATTTCATTGAGCGCTACGCTGACCGAGCTGTCTTTGCTTTGCAAATGACGAATAATGACCTCGGTAATATCCGCCGCCAGCGCGGTTTTTTGTTCGTTGGTAAGGGAGCGAGGAAAACATTTGATATCGACGTGCGGCATAGCAGATTCCTTAATGTTTTGGGATGCAGGTAACTTATGCGGACTCTCGTTCAACCAGGTGAAATCCGACATCAATAATATCGTCTTCACGCGGGATTTGTTCGATACGATCGGCAAGCAGCGAGGCCGCGCGTTGTCCAATGGCCCGTCGGTCGACGCTGATTGTGGTGATAGCAGGCCGGTTACTGGCGGCAAAATCAAGATCGCCAAAACCGATAACCGCTAGCTCCTGCGGCACGCGTAAACCACGGCTTTCGGCTTCCATAATCGCCCCCTGGGCTAAGGTATCTGAGCTACAGACAATGACATCAAAAGTGTGATCAGCCAATAGCTGCGTCAACCCGCTGCGCCCCAATGCCAGAGAAGCCGGAAGCGGGACATCTACCAGTGCGTCAGCCGCAATACCATGACGTCTCAGCGCATCGCACAGTCCTTGTTTACGCTGGCCGGCCCGGCGATCGGCTGTCCATAGCAAACCGGGACGGCGATAACCTTTTTTCAGCAAATAGTCTGCCACCGCCTGACCCACTTTTTCATGTGAAAAACCGACCAGCATATCGATGGGCGTTGGCGTTAAATCCCAGATCTCCACCACCGGAATGGCCGCATTAAGAATCACCTTTTTCAACTCGACGGTATGATGGATACCGGTGAGCACGACGCCATCCGGGCGGCGAGAAAGCAGCGTCGCCACCAGCTCAGCTTCAGTTTGCGGCGTGTAACCTGATACGCAGAGCAAGATGTGGTATCCGCGTTCAGCCAGTTCATCGCTTAATGACTGGATGGTATCGACAAACATATTGTTATTAATTTGCGGGACAACCACGGCGATAAGCTTGCTGCGACGCGACGCCAACCCCCCGGCCAGCGCGTTGGGGATATACCCCGTGGCGCGTACCGCCTGCATCACTTTTTCCACCGTTTTCGGGCGCACCAACTGCGGGCTATTTAGCGCCCTGCTCACCGTCATGGGTGACAATCCTGCAGTACGGGCAACATCTTCCAGCGTGGGTGCTCGCGGAGGTCTGGCGTTTTTCACTGTCGATGCCCTTGTCAAAAATCGCTGATTTACCCTGGCATTATTCATCATGATTTCGGCTATTGCCAGCGCCCCTCCACCATAGCACAGAGAAAACAGCAGCTTAGCGTATTATTACCAAACAAAATGATAGCGCCATCATATAACGTTGTGCATTTTCCCATAAAGTATTGGAATGTGATGCTGTTTACAAGTTTCCGCCCTTTCATCTCTATATTTGTGAGCAATTGTTCAAATCACAATCAATTCACTGGCGCACTGATTGCGCCAACACTAAAAATGTTAGCGCAATCATTTGTTATCACCAGGAGAAAATACTATGCCTTTAAGCGCTAATTCCGATGCCGTGACCTATGCCAAATCGGCCAATGGAAAAACCGCGGCAGAAACTGGCGACCGTATCGAGTGGGTCAAGCTGTCCCTGGCTTTCCTTCCTCTGGCAACACCGGTAAGCGATGCCAAAGTGCTGACCGGTCGCCAGAAACCCTTAACCGAAGTTGCCATTATCATCGCCGAGATCCGCAGTCGCGACGGATTCGAAGGCGTTGGATTTAGTTACTCCAAGCGGGCTGGCGGCCAGGGAATCTACGCGCATGCCAAAGAAATTGCCGATAACCTGTTAGGCGAAGATCCAAACGATATCGACAAGATCTATACCAAGCTGCTGTGGGCTGGGGCTTCCGTAGGGCGCAGCGGCATGGCGGTTCAGGCTATCTCCCCTATCGATATCGCCTTATGGGATATGAAAGCCAGGCGTGCAGGGTTGCCGCTGGCAAAACTGCTGGGTGCGCATCGGGACTCCGTGCAGTGCTACAACACCTCCGGCGGATTCCTGCATACGCCGCTGGATCAAGTGCTCAAAAACGTGGTTATTTCACGTGAAAACGGTATTGGCGGCATCAAACTCAAGGTCGGTCAGCCAAACTGCGCCGAGGATATTCGCCGCTTAACCGCGGTACGTGAAGCGCTGGGTGATGACTTCCCGCTGATGGTTGATGCCAATCAGCAGTGGGATCGGGAAACCGCCATCCGCATGGGACGTAAAATGGAGCAGTTCAATCTGATCTGGATTGAAGAGCCGCTCGACGCCTACGATGTAGAAGGCCACGCTCAACTGGCCGCCGCACTGGATACCCCGATTGCTACCGGTGAGATGCTGACCAGCTTCCGCGAACATGAACAACTGATCCTCGGCAATGCCAGTGATTTTGTGCAGCCCGATGCGCCGCGTGTGGGCGGGATTTCTCCGTTCCTCAAAATTATGGACCTGGCGGCAAAACACGGACGCAAACTGGCTCCCCACTTCGCTATGGAAGTTCACCTGCATCTGTCCGCCGCTTATCCGCTTGAGCCATGGCTGGAACATTTCGAATGGCTGAACCCGCTATTTAATGAACAGCTTGAGCTGCGCGACGGGCGGATGTGGGTATCTGACCGTCACGGTCTGGGGTTCAGCATCAGTGAACAAGCGCGCCGCTGGACGCAATTAACCTGCGAGTTTGGTAAACGTCCTTAATTGACTTTGGCGGGTAAATAACACCCGCCCTCTTCCCCTACAGAAACGCTCTCAACCTTATGAAAGGAGTGGGTGATGAACACAATAATAAAGCGCACAAAAGTGCGTTACGGCATTCTGATATTTCTGTTTCTTGCCACCGTATTTAATTACGCCGATCGCGCGACGTTATCCGTGGTGGCTCCGATAATGAGCAAAGAATTAGGTTTTGATCCTGAAGCAATGGGGCTGGCCTTTTCCGCTTTCGGTATTTCTTATGTCATTATGCAGTTGCCTGGCGGCTGGCTACTTGATCGTTACGGTTCTCGTCTGGTTTACGGTTGCGCCCTGATTGGCTGGTCGCTGGTGACCATGTTCCAGGGCACAATTTATCTGTACGCCAGCCCACTGGTCGTATTGATTATCTTACGATTACTGATGGGGGCCATTGAGGCTCCGGCCTTTCCGGCCAACAGCCGATTAAGCGTGCAGTGGTTTCCGAATAACGAACGCGGTTTTGTCACCTCAGTTTATCAGGCCGCGCAATATATCTCGTTAGGGATTATTACGCCGCTCATGACGATTATTTTGCATAATCTCAGTTGGCACTTTGTTTTTTATTACATTGGTGCGATTGGCGTTATTCTTGGCATCTTCTGGCTGGTGAAGGTCAGAGATCCTATGCATCATCCAAAGGTAAACCAACAGGAAATTGACTATATCCGGGAAGGCGGTGGTGAACCGTCACTGGGCAATAAAAAAGAGCCGCAAAAAATTACCTTTACGCAAATTAAGAGCGTCTGCGTCAATCGCATGATGATTGGCGTTTATATCGGGCAGTTCTGCGTGACGTCAATTACCTGGTTCTTCCTGACCTGGTTTCCTACCTATCTGTATCAGGCGAAAGGCATGTCGATCCTCAAAGTGGGATTTGTCGCCAGTATTCCTGCTATTGCCGGTTTTATCGGTGGATTATTAGGTGGCGTGTTCTCCGACTGGCTACTAAAACGCGGCTACAGTCTGACTGTCGCCCGTAAGCTGCCGGTTATCTGCGGAATGTTACTTTCCTGCGTCATCGTTATTGCCAATTATACTTCATCAGAATTTGTGGTTATCGCCGCGATGAGTCTGGCGTTTTTCGCCAAAGGCTTTGGCAATCTGGGATGGTGCGTACTCAGCGATACCTCACCTAAAGAGGTGCTCGGCATTGCTGGCGGCGTATTCAATATGTGCGGCAACATGGCAAGTATCATTACGCCGCTGGTGATCGGCGTGATTCTGGCGAATACCCAGTCATTTGATTACGCCATTCTGTACGTTGGTTCGATGGGGCTGATTGGCCTGATTTCTTATCTGTTTATCGTGGGGCCGTTGGATCGTATTACGCTGACGCCTTCTGCTGCGTAATTTAAACTTATGGCGATAGTTCGCCCGCTGTTCCGGGAATTGCACTCCTGCGGAACAGCGTTTTTTTATTCAAATAATCTTATTGCTTTTCAGGACAGTACGCAGCCGCGGGATTTGACAAACTGCGTCCGCGATGGCGCTAATATTCGGCGTATTATCCTGGAACCAGTCATGTCCGGGCCCCCAGGTGCGCATAACGGCAATATAAACGTCCAGCAACGTGAGCTGCTCGCCGAAGGCGTACGGCTCGGCGCTTAACTGCTCGTTCAGCCACATATAAAGAGATTTACGGTACTCAATACAGCTCTTTTTCAACTGCGCCGGAGCATCTGGCGCCCAGCGTTCGGGATAATCAGCATAGGTAAACGTGGGGGAGACATTTGCCACCAGCCAAATCAGCAGACGCTGAAACTGTTGGCGTTCGGTGCGGCCAACGGGTGGCGCAAATTCAGGACAACGATCGAGTATCATCAGCGCGATCGCCGCCGTTTCCGTCATCACATTGCCATTTTCCAGTACCAGTGTGGGCACCTGGCACAGCGGATTCATTTTTTCTAGCAATGCCCGCGAAGGCCCGTCGCTGTCAAAGCCGTCCACATTAATAAACGTGTAAGGGATCTCCGCCAGTGTAAGCATCACTTCACTGATGGCCGATCCCCAGCCCGGCACCCCATAGACTTTCATCATGCTGCAACCCTCAATGTTAAAACCCTAAGTGTAGAGCAGCATGCGTGAATCTATGCAGTCATCATTATTACTCTCATAATAACAATATCCGTGCCAGAACCAACATCAGGAGAATAAGAGATGCGTTCGAGTATGTTTGAATACATGAGCATTTTTGTGCAGGTCGTGGAGCAAGGGGGATTTGCCAAAGCCGCCGATGTGTTACACCTGCATCGCCCTGCTGTAACCAAAGCGATTCAACATCTTGAAGATGATTTGGGCGTAAAGCTGCTTAACCGTACCACCCGCAAAGTGAGTCTGACGGATGAGGGCGACGCTTTTTATCAGCGCACAAAAATATTACTCGGTGATGTTGATGACATCATGGCCTCTTTCTCCCCCACTCGCCCTCCGCGCGGAAAACTCAGGGTGAATGCCCCCCTGTCGCTGGCGCATTCTGTATTAGTCCCGGCCCTGAACGATTTCCAGTCGCGTTACCCGGATATTGAGATTGTCCTCACCTCCACCGACCGCAGAATCGATCTGCTTGCCGAAGGTATCGACTGCATGATTCGCATTGGCGAGTTACAAGACTCTTCTCTGGTTTCACGACGGCTTGGCGAGGTAAAAATGGTGACATGCGCATCCCCGGACTATTTGCAAAAACACGGCGTACCGCAGACGCCAGAGGATTTATCCCGACATCAGGCACTTAACTTTTTCAGTGAACGTCATCGTGAAGCGCTGGAATGGTCCTTCGTCCGTGAGGGTGAAACCGTGTCGTTCATCCCCACAGGTCACATCAGCGTTGATAACTCCGACATCCTTTTGACAGGCTGTTTATCCGGACTCGGTATCATCCGCGGTGTACACGCGGTACTGGCTCCCTGGATCCAGTCGGGCAAGCTCGTTGAGGTGCTGGGTGACTATGCGGGGGAAGCAAAACCCGTTTCCGTGCTCTACCCGAGCAGGCGTCATCTTGCCCCACGCGTGCGGGTGTTTATTGACTGGTTGTGTGCGCTTTTTACTGAGCAAAAAACGCGCCTGCAGGGATTATTACAATCTGAGTAATAGTTAAGTTCCGCAACGGCGGTTTTTCACCCTCATCTGAGCCGTTAAATTGTGCAGACCCAATACAGAACAATTTACAGAGGTTTGCTATGTCAAAGGTCGTGGTTTTTAATCAACGAGGCGACGCTGAGGTTCTGACACTCCAGGATATGCCGGTTCCGGCTCCTCGTGCGGATGAAGTTCAGATACGCGTACGCGCAATCGGCATTAACCGGGCGGAAATTATGTATCGTACCGGCCAGTATATTTACCAACCCAAATTCCCGGCGCGTCTGGGCTATGAGGCTTCCGGCGTTGTTGAATCCGTGGGAGACAACGTGCGTGAGTTTGCGCCCGGCGATAGCGTCAGCGTCATCCCGGCGTTCAGCTTCCATGAGTATGGTATGTACGGTGAAGTCGTCAATGCTCCAGCCCACGCTGTCGTAAAACATCCCGAGAATCTTAGCTTCGAGGAAGCCGCGGCGAGCTGGATGATGT
The DNA here is from genome assembly GCF_030333085.1 of Citrobacter sp. Cpa228. Classification (NCBI taxonomy): domain Bacteria; kingdom Pseudomonadati; phylum Pseudomonadota; class Gammaproteobacteria; order Enterobacterales; family Enterobacteriaceae; genus Citrobacter; species Citrobacter sp. Cpa228. Next base: position 117,581 of record NZ_JAOWGQ010000030.1, read on the forward strand.
ATACCACCGCATTCGGCGCGCTGGTGGAATACGGTGATATTAAACCCGGCGATAACGTGTTGATCAATGCCGCTTCCAGCAGCGTCGGGCTGGCAGCGATACAGATAACCAATATGCTCGGGGCAAAACCGATTGCGATGACGCGTACCAGTGAGAAACGTGCCCAGCTTCTGCAACTTGGCGCGGCAGAGGTTATCGCCAGCCAGGAGCAGGATCTGGTGGCGGAGATTAACCGGATCACTGACGGCAAAGGCACCCGCGTGGTCTTCGACCCGGTCGGTGGCCCTGGCGTGGCAAAAATTGCCCAGGTGATGCCTGCCGGCGGACTCTTTTTCCAGTATGGCTCTCTTGATGCGCGTGATTTATCGATTCCGGTAATTGAGATCCTCGGTCGCCATCTGACCTTTCGTGGTTATGAGATTTTCGAAATCACTACGGATCCGGAAAAACTGTCACGTGCGAAACGGTTTATCGTTGAAGGACTGCAATCCGGTCAGCTCAAGCCACTGATTGATAAAACCTTCGCTTTTGATGACATTGTCAACGCGCATCAGTACATGGAAGCTAACGGTCAGGTGGGCAAAATCGTCGTCACCCTGTAACCCCTGTGCGGCACAGCCTTGTGCCGCAAATTACCCTCACAACACTTTCGACAAAAACTGCTGCGTGCGCGTATGACGCGGATGATTCAGCACCTGCTCGCTGCTGCCCTGTTCGACGATTTTGCCATCAACCATAAACACCACCTGATCCGCGACTTCCCGGGCAAAACCAATCTCGTGCGTCACCACCACCAGCGTCGTGCCGGACTTTGCCAGCGCTTTGATGACATCCAGGACTTCGCCCACCAGTTCAGGATCGAGTGCGGAAGTCGGTTCATCAAACAGCATCACGCGCGGATTCAACGCCAGCGCACGAGCGATGGCAATACGCTGCTGCTGTCCGCCGGACAGGTGACGCGACCAGGCATCGGCTTTATTTCGCAGCCCAACCGCATCAAGCAGCGTTAATGCCCGTTCGGTAGCGGCTTTACGCGATGCCAGCCCGTGGGCTATTGGCGCTTCAATCAGATTTTCCAGCACCGTCAAATGCGGGAACAAATTAAAGTTCTGAAACACATAGCCCACGTTGACGCGCTGGCGCAGGATTTCAGCTTCTTTCAGCTCATACAGCTTGTCTCCCTGCCGACGATAGCCGATATAGTCGCCATCGATTTGAATAAAGCCTTCGTCAACGCGCTCAAGATGGTTAATGGTTCGCAATAACGTAGATTTCCCCGACCCCGATGGCCCGAGAATCACCGTTACCGTACCGGGAGGGATCTCCAGCGACACGTCATCGAGCGCTTTATGGCGACCGAAGTACTTGCTGACGCCGGTAATGGAAATATGGCCTTCAGGCGAGTGGGACATGGACGGTCTCCTGCGACGAAATTTGACGGTCGCGTTTAACTGCGCGACTTACCCGGGCGGTGTTAATAGCGGATCGTCGTTCACTGCGTGCCAGCGCGCGTTCAACCAGGTGCTGAATTAATGACAAAACGCTGGTGATCACCAGATACCACACGGCTCCGACCATCAGCAGTGGGATCACCTCCTGGGTGCGGTTGTAGATCATCTGGATGGTGTAAAACAGTTCCGGCATCGCCAGCACGTAAACCATCGCCGTACCTTTCGCCAGACTGATAATCTCATTGAACCCGGCAGGCAAAATGGTACGCAGCGCCTGCGGCAGGATTATGCGCAGCGTACGCCGCCAGGCCGGTAGACCCAGCGCGGCTGCGGCTTCGTACTGACCATGATCAACCCCAAGAAACCCGCCGCGAATAATTTCTGCGGTATAAGCACTTTGCACCAGCGTCAGACCTACCACCGCAGTGGAAAACTGACCCAGTACATTGATGGTCGCGAAACTGCCCCACTGAACGTTGGTAAACGGAATGCCAATCGCCAGCGTGTCGTACAGATACGAGAAGTTATACAAAATGATCAGCACCACGATCAGCGGCAACGAGCGAAACAGCCAGATGTATCCCCATGCCAGGCTATTCAACAACCAGGATGAGGAGAGCCGGGCCAGTGCCAGCAGGCCACCGAACATGATACTCAGCAGCGTGCCGATGAGCGTCAGCAGCAGCGTTTGTCCAAGACCAGACAAAATCACCGGATCGAAGAACCAGCGGGTAAACACGCCCCACTCCCAGCGCGGATTAAACGCCACCGACTGGACAATCACCGCCAGTACAAACAGGGCAATAATCGCCCCTACGGTGCGCAGCGGATAACGTGCCGGGACGACTTTGATGGTTTCCGTCGTTTTCATCTTTTCTCCTCAGGCAATTCTCGCCTGACCGGCGACAGTCAACAGTTTGGTAAAGCGCAGCCGTCCGTCAAACGGTGGCTGGCTGTACTCTTCGGGATCCCGCGCAATATCAAATTGCGGATCGTAGCCCTGACTTAAGTACAGCTGAACCGCCTCCGGCTGACGAAAACCGGTGGTCAGGTAGATACGACTGTAGCCTGCCAGTAGCGCCCGTCGCTCCAGTTCCTGTACCACGCGTGCCGCCAGCCCCTGCTTACGCAGGGTGCTCTGGGTCCAGATACGTTTAATCTCAGCCGTGTCCTGGTCATAAGGTTTGTAGGCTCCGGTAGCAATAATCTTGCCGCCGCGCTCCAGCACCACAAAGATCCCCTGCGGCGCCAGATACCATTCGGTTAGCTCCACTTCAGCATCACGGGAAAAATAATCACCATAGCGGGCGGCATACTCACCAAACAGTCCGTTAAGGATTGGCTGCAGTTCTGCCGCTTCAGGCGAAACAACGCGGAATTGATCGCTCACGTAGCCCCCTTAGTCGCCTAAACCAGCCGGATTGATTTCAGATTGCGGAATGCGCTCCACGCCTTCGCCCCAGCGGTTCAGCACCTTGTCATAGTCGCCATTGCCGATCACACCGTTGAGCGCGGTTTGTACCGGCAGAACCAGACCGCTGTCTTTTTTCAGCGTCACGGCAATATGTGCCGCTTTTGGCCAACCGCCATCAACGCTGCCCACCAGTTGCGTTTTGCCGTTGAGCGCAGCTTTCCACGCGCCGATAACGTTAGGACCGAAATAGGCATCGGCACGACCTGACTGTAGCGCCAGCGTCTGAGCAGCATCATCTTTGGTATACACCGGCGTAAATGCGGGCAATCCTTTCTTCAGGTTCTCTTCGTTCCACGCCAGCAGGATAGCTTCCTGGTTCGTCCCCGAACCGACGATGATACGCAGACCGGCAATATCTTCCGCCTGCTCTATTTTCTTCAGCTTGCTGCCGGTTTTGACGTAAAAACCAAGGGAATCTTTCCGATACGTCGCAAAATCGAATTTTTCTTTGCGCGCTTTGGTGACGGTAATATTGCTGATCGCGGCATCATATTTGCCGGAAGCCACACCCAGCGGCCAGTCCTCCCATGAGGTGGGCACCACGTTCAACTCCAGCCCCAGGCTGTCGGCCACCAGACGTGCGATGTCCGCTTCGCTGCCGATGAGCGTTTTATTATCATCGGCAAACACGGTCAGCGGCGGCTGGCTCAGCCCGGCGATAGCGACCGTGAATTTACCCGGTACAGCAAGGTGCAGGTTGGTGGGCAACTGTGCAATCGCCTGCGGATTTTTTGCTGTGTTGATCGGCGTTTTATTGGCCTCCAGGCTCACGCCGGTACCGTTGATGGTGACGTCATTTGCCCAGACTGTCGCGCTGAAAGCCAGTGACAGCGCAAGAAGTAGTGATTTTTTCTGCATAGCGTTTTTCTCTTATTGTGTGAATTGATTTGCAGGTGTCGCTAATCCCAGGCTTGCGCGCAGAGTCGTACCGGGATAGTCGTGGCGAAATAAACCGCGCGCCTGAAGCACGGGAATAACCTGTTCGACAAACCGTGGGAAGGTATCTGGCGTGCCCCCCTGAATGATGAAACCATCGGCGGCTTGCTCCTCGAACCACTGCTGCAGACCATCAGCAACCTGCGCCGGTGTTCCGCTAAAACGTGGACGTGGACTGGCAGCTTCCTGCGCCACCTGACGCAGGGTTAATCCCCGTTCCCGCGCATTGCGCTTGATCTCGTCAGTGGTACTGCGAAAACTGTTTTCCCCGAGGGTGCCAAGATCCGGGAACGGTGCGTCCAGCGGGTACTGGCTAAAATCATGATGTTCAAAATAGCGTCCCAGGTAATTCAGCGCGTCGGTGATGGAGACCAGCGCGGAGGTGGTTTGATATTGCTGTTCAACGTCCTGTTCGCTGTCGCCCACAATAACGCTGACACCCTGGAATATATGCAGTTGTTCGGCATGTCGCCCGCTAGTTTCGAGCTGGCTTTTTACATCCTGATAAAACGCTTTGGCCTCTGCCAGCGACGCCTGATGAGTAAAAATAGCGTCAGCATGCTGCGCCGCTAATTTTTTACCATCTTCAGATGCCCCAGCCTGAAATATAATTGGTCGTCCCTGCGGCGTACGGCCAATATTTAAGGGGCCGGCCACCTGAAAATAATCACCATGATGATTGAGTGTGTGCAGCTTTTGGGGGTTAAAGAATTCACCGCTCGCTTTATTACGGGTAAACGCATCGTCTTCCCAGGAATCCCACAGGCCTTTCACCACCTGTAAATATTCATCGGCAATGCGATAACGCTGGGCATGTTCCGGGTGCTGCGCCCGCGAATAGTTTTTTGCCGAGCCTTCCAATGGCGTTGTCACCACATTCCACCCGGCGCGCCCCTGGCTGAGATGGTCCAGGCTGGCGAACTGCCGTGCGGTCGTAAATGGCTCGCTGTATGACGTAGATACCGTGCCCACCAGTCCCAGATTTTTGGTTATGCTCGCCAAAGCGGATAATACCGTGAGCGGTTCAAAACGATTTAAAAAATGCGGAATTGATTTTTCATTAATATACAGTCCGTCGGCGACAAAAATAAAATCCAGCTTTCCTTTTTCCGCAATAAGCGCCGTCTCTTTGACAAAATCAAAATTAATGCTGGCATCGGCCTGAGCCTTCGGATGACGCCATGCGGACATATTTCCCGATGCGCCATGCAGAATCGTGCCGAGCCGTAGTTGTCGATTTCCAGCCATAATAATCCCTACCCAACAGGTAAATTAAAGGTGTGCGAATGCCGTTTTTGCTAAATGTACAAAATAGTGTGCGGCAGGTTCAATTAAACGTTCGTCTGGATTAAATCCCGGATGATGTAATCCATATTCACTGGCGCTGCCAATACTGACAAATGCGCCGGGCGTATTTTGCAGATAGACGGCAAAGTCTTCTCCGCCCATATGCAGGTCGGCATAGTGCGTGGTGTAACCGGAGTTTTTTGCCACTTCGGTAGCAATCTCTGCCCAGCGTGAGTCGTTCACCAGTGCGGTCGGTCCCGCATGCCAGATTACGTCGATTTGAGCGCCAAAGGCGTGGGCAAATCCGGCTGCGATATCGTTGACCCGATTTTTAACCTGCTGCTGCACCTGCGTACGGTGCGTCCGGAGCGTTCCTTCCAGCTCAACGGACTCAGGCAGCACGTTCCATGTATTTCCGCCCTGAATGCGGGTGACGCTGAGCACGACTGAATCCAGCGTGTTAACGTCGCGACTGGCAACGCTTTGCAGCACCGTTACCAGCTGACTGGCGAGCAGGATGGCATCTTTGCCTTCATGCGGACGCGCCGCATGTGCGCCCTTGCCATTAATGCGCAGCACGAAGCGATCGACATTGGCATAAAATGCGCCGCCGCGTGTGGCAAAATCACCTACCTCCAACCCGGGCTCGTTGTGCATGCCAAAGATCGCGGCCACATTTTGCAGGGCTCCGGCGCGGATCAGCGTTTTTGCGCCGCCGAAACTCTCTTCAGCTGGCTGAAACAAAATACGCACGCGTCCCGGTAGTGTGTTTTCTTCCTGCTTAAGTAACAGTGCGGCGCCGAGCATCACGCTAGTGTGAACATCGTGCCCGCAGGCGTGCATCACTCCCGGCGTGAGGGAGCGAAACGGCACATCGGCGCTTTCTTCTATCGGTAACGCATCGATATCCGCTCGTAGCGCGATGACATTTTCTCCCTGACCGATTTCGGCAACCACTCCGGTTTTCAGATTGAACGGCAATAGAGTGACATCTGCAGCATGCAACCAGTCACGAATACGCGCTGTTGTCGCCACTTCCTGGAGAGACAGCTCCGGGTGCTGATGTAGCTCGCGACGCCAGTCGATAAGCTGTGAGGCTAATGACATCAGACAACCTCCATCGTGCTATGGGCTTGCGCTAACAGGCGTAACGATGTCAGGCGCGCCTGACCTTCGGCCACCGGCGTATCGATAATGAATTCATCAATACCGTATTGCACCTGCAGTGAACGCAGTGTTGCCACCACCTCCTGGGCACTACCCTGCAGTAACGCCTGCTCACGCCGGGCAATTGTTCGTGGTGCGCTGCCCGCCTGCGCAGCGAAAGCCAGCGCCTGCTCTTCGCTGGCGACGGTGACGCGTTGTCCATCCTCCAACTCGACGCCCCAGATTTGTACATCTTCCGCCAGTTGCGCAGCCATATCACTGCTGTCAGCCACAATAACCTGCACGGCGACAATCGTTGGACGTGAACTGTTGGCCTGCCAGAAGCTCAGGACATCATGCAGTAACGCTTTATCGCCGTTCAGGTGCGCCGCGAAAATAAAGTTCCAGTCAGACTCTGCCGCCAGGCGTGCACTTTCTACGCTCGCGCCCAGCACAAATCTTTGTGGCGGTGCAGGCGGGAGCGGTGTCGGGAATACCGTCTGCCCGCTTTCTGTCCCGGTCAGCGCCAGCCAGGCGTTCAGCTGAGCAAGCTGATCAGCGAAACTGCCTTTTTCTTCCTGATGAAGACCCAACTGCAATGCCTGCGTTGACAGCGGTAAGCCGCCTGGCGCTTTGCCAACCCCAAGATCGACACGTCCCGGCGCCAGTGAGGCCAGAAGATTAAAGTTTTCCGCTACTTTGTAGGGGCTATAGTGTTGCAGCATGACGCCACCAGAACCCACGCGAATGCGCTGGGTTTGTCCCAGTATCCAGGCGATCACCAGTTCCGGTGATGGGCTGGCAAGTTGCGGCGTATTGTGATGCTCAGCTATCCAAAAACGATGATATCCCCACTCTTCTGCGCGTTGTGCCAGGCGCAGCGTGCGGGCCAGTGCGGTTGCGGCAGTTTCACCTTCCCCGATGGGGCTTTTATCCAGAATACTCAGGCGGTATGACATGTTGCAGGCCTATATTTGTTAACATGTCAGTATTATTAAATTATCAAATAACCATATAGAAACATTTAATTCACATTTGCTCAGCTAAAAAACAGATAACCAACCCCGAAGCAGTCAGGGATAACCTTCATACCAACAGGAATCAAACTTCCGGTTTTGAACGCGGCACAATGCAGAAAAAATGACTTGTATTTGCATACTACAAAATATAATAGGTTTTTTATTGATACTGTAAAGACGGCAACATCCTTTTCGTTTGATTTATTTTTACGCACGCGTTCAGCAATTAATTTAATTTAAGTCAGACTAAATACCTGCCTGTGTTATGCGCTTGTATTAATTGTTTCATTTTTATGAAAGAGACATGGATTCCACGCATTAATTTTTTTATTTTAAATACTTTCACAGAACTGATGATTAGTAGAGAATGCAGCGTTTCTTATTAAAATGGTTTAAAACAGCTTTTTAATATCCCCTGGTATTATTACGGGGATCTTTGTATGAATTATACATACCATCATGGGGCCTTTATGAAAAGTAACATGCCCGTTACACAAATTGAGCACACACTTAACGGTAAAGCGACGCTACTATCGACGACAGATAAAGAGAGTCATATTACCTATGCAAACTCCGCGTTTATCGATGCCAGTGGTTTTAACGAAAGTCAATTAATGGGTGAACCGCATAATATTATTCGCCATCCGGATATGCCTCCAGCTGCGTTTGCTGACATGTGGTACACGTTGCAGCAGGGTGACAGTTGGACAGGAATGGTGAAAAACCGGCGTCAAAACGGTGACCACTACTGGGTACGCGCCAACGTCACGCCCGTTTGGCACAATGAAAAGTTAACGGGTTACATCTCAGTGCGTACTGTTCCTTCGCGAGACGAAATATCTCAGAGTGAGCAGTTGTATGAAAAAATAAATAATCAACAACTTAGCGGGTTCCGTCTTTTTAAGGGTATTATCATTCGCCGTGGCATATTGGCATGGACGTCAATGTTTAAATGGTTGAGTATTAGTCAACGCGTCAATTATGCTTTGGGAGTAGTTACCCTGATCTCTTTGTTATTAATCTTCGCCCCCGTAAATCACTTTATTCAATCCGGCGGTTTACTGGCGTTATTTCTGTTATTTGCCATTTACCTTAAGTACCAAATTTGTCAGCCAGTTAATACACTATTGACTCAAATGAAGAAAGTCGTATCCGGGCGAAAACCCGATAACTGCCATTTAAATCGCGTAGATGAAATCGGCATGTTAATGCGACTGGTTAATCAGTCCGGACTTAATCTAAATTCACTGGTTGATGACGTCAGTACGCAAATATCCGGGATTCAGGCCATCAGCCAACGCGTTTCTAAAGAAGGTATCGCGCTGCATACACGTTCTGAAGAAACATCCGCGGATCTTCAGCAAACCGCTGCCGCCATCGAAGAAATTGGTAGTGCAGTGCAGCAAACTGCAGAGACGGCGGCGCATACCATGACGATGGCCGATAAAACCAGCACCAATGCCGCTGAAGGCGGCGATATTATGAAACAAACTATCGCCATGATGCAGGCGATCTCTCGTGATAATGGTCAGATTGTCGACATTATTGGCGTAATTGATAGCATCGCCTTCCAGACAAATATTCTGGCGCTCAACGCGGCTGTTGAGGCGGCGCGTGCCGGAGAGTCAGGGCGTGGTTTTGCCGTCGTGGCCGCGGAGGTGCGCAATCTTGCGCAACACTCTGCATCAGCGGCAAAAGAGATCAAACAGCTTATTGAGAAGAACGTCGCTAACGTCAATACCGGTGTAAAAATGGTTGAACAGACAGAAACGCATCTCACCGGGATGATCAGCGATGTATTACAGATGTCGATGATGATTAAAGACATTAGTCTGGCAACGCGGGAGCAAACCCAGGCGCTGGATCTGATTAATGATTCCATTTCGCGTGTTGGTACCATGACGCACAATAATGCCGAGATGGTGGAGCGTGTCACTGACGCGACTGCCGATTTAACGCAGCGCTCATCGCGATTGCAGCAAGCCGTGCAGGTCTTTGGCGTGTCGGCATAAGGCAAATAGCGCTCATTCTGCTGACGATCAGGATGAGCGCATTCCTTCGCATTTCCCCACCGCCTCTATTTTTACTGAATCGAGTCCACATCCCGTCAATTCAGGTCACAGAACCCCCCCACTTCCCCGTGTCCAGGCTTTGCGTCACTTCTCAATTGAATGTAGGATGCTCGGCCGACAGTTTTCCCACGGTAACACAATGAAGGGTAACGCTGTTTTCGCTGCAGCTGCTGCGGCAAAAAGGATTTTGTAAATTAGTCAGGTTAACAGGAAACGTAATGAACACACACAACACGCAAGCCGCGGAACAACACGCGGCGAAACGACGCTGGTTGAATGCTCACGAAGAGGGGTATCACAAAGCGATGGGTAACCGGCAGGTACAAATGATCGCCATTGGCGGTGCTATTGGTACCGGGTTATTTTTAGGGGCTGGTGCACGTTTACAAATGGCCGGACCGGCTTTAGCACTGGTCTATCTGGTCTGCGGTATTTTTTCATTCTTCATTCTGCGGGCCCTCGGTGAACTGGTTTTACACCGCCCTTCCAGCGGCAGCTTTGTCTCTTATGCCCGCGAATTTTTAGGTGAGAAAGCGGCCTATGTGGCTGGCTGGATGTACTTCATCAACTGGGCGATGACCGGAATCGTGGATATCACAGCCGTGGCCTTGTATATGCACTACTGGGGCGCATTTGGTGATGTACCGCAATGGGTGTTTGCCCTCGGCGCGCTGGCGATTGTCGGCACCATGAACATGATCGGCGTAAAGTGGTTTGCGGAGATGGAGTTCTGGTTTGCACTGGTCAAAGTGCTGGCTATCGTTATCTTCCTGGTCGTCGGGACTGTCTTTTTAGGCTCGGGAAAACCGCTCGATGGTAACGCCACGGGCTTTCATCTGATCACCGACAACGGTGGTTTTTTCCCACATGGCCTGCTGCCAGCGCTGGTACTGGTACAGGGCGTCGTCTTTGCATTTGCTTCCATTGAACTGGTAGGCACTGCGGCGGGTGAGTGCAAAGATCCGCAAACGATGGTGCCAAAAGCGATTAACAGCGTTATCTGGCGAATTGGCCTGTTCTATGTGGGTTCAGTGGTGTTGCTGGTCATGCTGTTACCGTGGAATGCCTATCAGGCAGGTCAAAGCCCGTTTGTTACCTTCTTTTCCAAACTCGGCGTTCCCTATATTGGCAGTATTATGAATATCGTGGTGCTTACCGCTGCGCTTTCCAGCCTCAACTCGGGTTTGTACTGCACTGGCCGTATTTTGCGCTCAATGTCGATGGGCGGTTCTGCGCCAAAATTTATGGCCAAAATGAGCCGTCAACACGTACCTTATGCCGGGATACTTGCCACGCTTGTCGTGTACGTCGTCGGGGTTTTCCTCAACTATCTGGTGCCTTCGCAGGTGTTCGAGATCGTGCTTAACTTTGCCTCGCTGGGCATCATTGCATCGTGGGCCTTCATTATGGTGTGCCAGATGCGTCTGCGTCGGGCCATTAAAGATGGCAAAGCGGCAGACGTTCACTTCAAACTGCCCGGTGCGCCGTTTACGTCCTGGTTAACACTGTTGTTTTTACTGGCTGTGCTGGTGCTGATGGCGTTTGACTATCCGAATGGGACCTACACTATCGCCTCATTACCGCTGATTGCCATTCTGCTGGTCGCTGGCTGGTTTGGTGTACGTAAACGCGTCGCGGAAATCCACCGTACCGCGCCGTAACGCTTTAAGGTAGGTCAGATTTCTGGCCTACCCGTTTGAGCGACTTAGTTTGCTTCAATTAGCTGAGCAACATCATTGCTGTTAATTTCCCGCGCATTCCCGTCCTGATCGGTATAGCTGGTCATTCCCGTATCTTTATCCAGTTTTGGTTTACCCTGGGTGGTAATCGTTTGTCCGCTTTTCGTCGTCATGACGTAATCGGTGCTACAGCCAGCCAGCGTAAACAGCATTACGCCCGCACAAAGACAGATTAATGGCTTTTTCATGGTATTCCCGTGTTATTCAGTTAGCCGTTGAGGGCGTAGTGTAAGTCCCTGAAGTTTGTCAGGCTACCGATGGGATGTAACGAGGCGTATCGTGGAGTATAGAGAAATGACAGGAGGGGTTGCCCCCTCCGAATAATTACAGGGCGATACGAATAACATCGTCCGGTTGAGTCGCTTCCTGCTCGCGTGTGGATTTCTGTTTCACACTTACGTACAGGGTTTTGCCATCGGCAGAGAGCGCCAGGCTGTTTGGGAACGTCGGGGTATCGAAGGTTTTAACCACTTTATAGCTTTTCGCGTCGATCACGCTGACTTTACCGGCCTGACGGTGGGTTACATAGGCTTCATTGCGTGTCGGGTTGAACAGTACGGCCAGAGATTCCGGTGCGGCAACTTTTGCCAGCACGTTGCCGTTACGGGTGTCGACTACCAGCACTTCTGCCGCTTTAGAGTCAGTGACAAATGCGCGGTTACCCGCCGTGTCCAGGCTCAGGTTAATGAAGAAGTGCTCTTTGCCATCGTCCAGCAGCTTTTTGCGGCTGAGGACTTTGTTAGTGGCGGTATCGATGGTAATGAATTCACCATCGGCATTGGCGGTATACAGGCGTTTAGCCTTGCTGTCGACGGCCAGCGCGGTGCTCATTTTACCGGTATTTTGAATCGTGTCCTGAAGTTTGACCGTCTCACCGTCCACAACCCAAATCACGCTCTCCTTACCAATTCCGCTGATGTATACCTTGTTGGTGGCGTCATCAGCGACCAGTTCACGAGGCTGCAGCGGACGGACGTCTTCAGAACGTTTACGCGCATCCAGTACCAGGCGCCCTTTCACCTCACCGCTTTTCGCATCAATCGCCGTCACCGCGCTATTCACGGTATTACCAAACCACAACGTTTGCGTCGCGTTATTGATGGTCGCGCCAAACGGTTTGAGATCGTTATGAATAACCTGAGTCACTTCAAGCGTAACCGGATCAAGACGGTAAACTATCCCACCTTTATCCAGCTTACGACTCTGCGAGGTGGCCAGCCACAGTGCGTTTTCCTGCTGGCTGTACGCCATTTCGTAGGCGCCTTTACCTACGCCTTTGCGCAGCAGTTCTTCCGCAGCCTGCGTGCTAAATGATGATGCAACCAGCAGTGAACCTAACAGTAAAGAACCACGCAGACGCGGTGAAAACAGATGACGTAAAGACATGACGACTCCCTTAGATAAATTCATTTGTTACTGCTTCACATAGCTTCAATGAGCAAAATCATAGTTTTGCCTTTTAAGAATGAGAATAGTAATCATTATTTATCGCAAAGTGGAGTGTTTATTCACTTTCGGTGAAAACCTTCTTATTTTCTCCATGAATACTCGCTTGCGGCGAAATCAATATTCAAACAGATTGGCTCGACAACGCTTGCCGTATGGCGGCGTTGATGCCAAATCTGGCCTACATTTGACACACTATATAGCACTATGTAGGCCAGATAAGCGAAGCGCCATCAGGCAGTTACCCTCTTTAACCTCGCCGCATCACTCTTCAGCAAGGCGAATTACGACCTTGCCAAAGTTTTTCCCGGTCAGCAGACCGATAAAGGTCTCCGGTGCATTTTCCAGCCCCTCTGTGACCTGCTCGCGATAGTGGATCTTGCCTTCCTGAACCCAGCGCCCCATTTCTCGCTGAAATTCATGAATACGGTGACCATAATCCTGACCAATGATAAAGCCCTGCAAGCGGATGCGTTTTTTCAGTAACGTGGCCATAAGCAGCGGTAAACGGTCTGGGCCCGTCGGCAGTGATGTGGCGTTATAACCGCTCACCAGACCACACAGCGGAATACGCGCGGAGGTGTTGAGTAACGGCAAAACGGCATCAAAAACTTTACCGCCGACGTTTTCATAATAGATATCGATACCTTGCGGACAGGCTTGTGCCAGTTGGAGTGCGAAATCAGGGGCATGATGATCAAGGCAGATATCAAAACCCAACACGTCGGTAGCATGGCGACATTTCTCTGCTCCACCAGCCACACCAACGACCCGACAGCCCTTCAGCTTGCCGATCTGGCCCACTGTTGCGCCAACAGGTCCGGTTGCCGCAGCAACAACCAGTGTCTCACCGGCTTTGGGCTGACCAATATCCAGCAGCCCCATATACGCCGTAAAGCCCGGCATACCCAGCAGACCAAGCGCCCAGGAAGGATGCTCAGGGTGATCGCCTAGCTTTACCAAATCAGAACCCTTTGAGATGGCGAAGTCCTGCCAGCCGCTATAGCTCAACACCCATTCACCGGGTTTAAAATCCAAATGATTCGATGCCACGACCCGACTGACCGTGCCGCCCACCATCACTGCGCCAATCTCAACCGGAGGCGAATAAGACGGTTCGTCGCTCATACGCCCACGCATATAGGGATCGAGTGAGAGGTAGACGTTACGCAGTAATACCTCTCCGTCACCGGGCGGCGTGATGGCCTCTTCTTCAAGACGAAAGTTACCGGGAACCGGTGCGCCATGCGGGCGTGACGCCAGAACCCAGCGACGATTGCGTTGCATTTGTTGACCCATTGATGTTCTCCTCAGCTTTTGGCATGAATCCATCAATAGTAGACGTGCTATCTCTGTGATGCTTTCACATTAATTGCCAGCGTGGTTTAACCGCACAACCAGATAAACGCAGGACTGCGCGGTTTCATTGATAAACCGACAGTCGTTTGGTGGACCCAGCTCCAGGCAATCCCCTGCTTTCATTTCATGGCGTGTATCACCTTCCACAAACACCAATTCTCCCTGCTGCAACCAGAGAAGCTGTCGGGCCTGCACGTAGGAAGCGGCGGGCATCGGGATATCACTGCCAGCCGGTAATTCGATTTGCACCAGATCGATAGGCAGATCGCTGCGCGGAGAAACATGGCGGCGTAAATAGTGGCTTTGCGGATCGTGCCAGACCGGCTGATCAGCGAAGCGCAGCAGCTTGCCCTCCTGCATTTCAGCTCGGGCAATCAGCATAGACATGCTGATACCAAAGGCGCCGGAGAGCCTACCCAGCAGCGTGGCCGTTGGACTGCTTTCACCGCGCTCTATTTTATGGATCATCGCCCGCGACACGCCCGCGCGCTCGGCAAGTTCCGTCAGTGACCAGCCGCGAGATTCCCGCTCAATGCGAATTCTTGCAGCGATCCGTTGATTTATGCTGTCTTCAATAGTATTCATATTGTAATACTATAGTGAACAAGCCCTGAGGTTCAACATGTCAATTCGATTTGCCAGTAAAGAAGACTGTGCCGCTATTGCCGAAATCTACAACCACGCGGTACTGCATACGGCGGCTATCTGGAACGATCAAACGGTCGATGCCGAAAACCGGATTTCCTGGTACGAAGCCCGTCAGTTGATGGGCTATCCGGTGCTGGTAAGTGAAGAGAATGGCGTGGTTACGGGATACGCCTCTTTTGGCGACTGGCGCAACTTTGACGGTTTCCGTCATACCGTCGAACATTCCGTGTACGTACACCCGGAACATCAGGGAAAAGGACTGGGGCGCAGGCTGCTCAGCAGACTCATTGAAGAAGCGCGCGCGTGTGGCAAGCATGTCATGGTGGCAGGAATTGAGTCGCAAAATCAGGCATCGCTCCACCTGCATAGCACGCTGGGCTTCAATATTACCGCGCAGATGCCCCAGGTCGGGACTAAATTTGGTCGTTGGCTGGATCTGACCTTTATGCAACTGCAGTTAGACGACCGCAGCGAACCGGATGCCGGCAGATGAACCAGACGCTGACTCTCTCCTTTCTGATTACCGCAGGTATTGGTCTGGTGGTGCAAAATACCTTGATGGTGCGCATTACCCAGACGTCCTCGACAATCCTTATTGCTATGTTGCTTAACTCACTGGTCGGGATCGTCCTGTTTGTCAGCATACTGTGGTTTAAACAAGGTGCGGCGGGGTTTGGCGAACTGGTTTCCAGCGTGCGCTGGTGGACATTGATCCCGGGTTTACTGGGATCGTTCTTTGTTTTTGCCAGCATCAGCGGATACCAAAACGTAGGCGCCGCCACCACCATCGCGGTGCTGGTCGCCAGCCAGCTTATTGGCGGTCTGGTGCTGGATATTCTGCGTAGCCAGGGTGTACCGCTTCGCGCGCTGGCGGGTCCGGTATGCGGTGCGATATTGCTGGTTGTGGGTGCCTGGCTGGTGGCAAGACGTTCGTTTTAATTGCCTGATGGCGCTTTGCTTATCAGGCCTACAGAACGCCGGATAAGGTGTGAACACCGCCATCCGGCAAGGAAATATCAAAGAATAGAGCCGCCTTTGGTCAACTGCTCACGACGCGCTTCCATATCTTCTTTATGCTGGCGCCCATGATGTGCAATTGCCGTACGCAAACGTTGTTGCTGGGTGTAACGATCTTCCCGGCTCAGCGCAACATCATCGCTCAGTTCAATCAGCAATTCATTCATATGCGTAATGACGCTGTCTTCAATGGCGGCATCAACACGTGCGCTGACCTCATCCAGATGCGACATACTCCCTCCTTAACTCATTAATTTAATTTCGCTTTTGAAAAATCACTGCCCATCAGGCTAACACTGTATCCGCTGACGTTGCTGCGTGTGGCATAGAAGGTTTTACCATTCGCCAGCGCAATCCACGGAGCCTGCTGATAGAAAATTTCTTGCGACTGCTGGTAAAGTGCGGCGCGCTCTTGCGGTTTGCTTACCAGTTTCGCCTTTTGAACCAGCGAATTATACTCTTTATCACACCAGCGCGCGGCGTTTGATCCGGTTTTAATGCTGTCACAACCCAGCAGAACATCGGCAAAGTTATCCGGGTCACCGTTATCTGACATCCAGCCAAACAACGCAGTATCGTGCTCGCCTTTACGCATCCCGGAGAGATATTCACCCCATTCCCAGGAGACGATTTTCGCCTTCACACCAACTTTTGCCCAGTCACTTTGGATCATCTCGGCAATACGACGAGAGTTCGGGTTATATGGGCGCTGCACCGGCATAGACCACAGCGTCGCTTCAAAACCGTTTTCCAGCCCCGCTTTCTTCAGCAGTTCTTTCGCTTTCTGCGGGTCGTAAGCGTAATCTTTCAGATCTTTATTGAAGCCCATCATATTCGGCGGGATTGGCGATTTCGCCACCGTTCCGGAACCTAAAAAGACCGCGTTAATAATGGCTTTTTTATCTGTCGCATAGTTCAGCGCCTGGCGCACAAGTACGTTATCAAACGGCTTTTTCTCCGTATTAAACGCCAGATAACCGACGTTCAGCGCTTCGACCGAATGCAGCGTCAGATCCTTGTTCTTTTTGATTTCTTCAAACTGCACCGGTGCTGGCGCGGGAATAATCTGGCATTCGTTGGTTTGCAGTTTCGCCAGTCGCGTCTGTACGTTTGGTGTGATGGAGAAAATCAGATGTTTCGTTGGTACCGCACCATCCCAGTAGTTCGGGTTGGCCAGATAGCGGATTTGTGAATCCTGCTTGTACTGTTGCAAGACATAAGGCCCGGTACCAATCGGCCAGTTATCGACGTTTTCCGGCGTGCCTTTTTTCAGCATCTCGTCGGCATATTCTGCCGAAAGAATAGAGGCAAAATCCATTCCCCAGTCAGCAAGAAATGCAGCGTTGGGTTCGTTCAGAACAAACTGAACGTGATAATCATCAACCTTCTTAACCTCTTTGATCAGTTTGTCCAGGCCAACATCGTTGAAATATTCATAGCTACCCTGTGAAACCTTATGGTACGGATGATCGGCATCTTTCTGGCGTAATACTGAGAAAACGACGTCATCAGCATTGAAATCACGTGTAGGTTTAAAGAACTTATTACTATTGAACTTCACGCCCTGACGCAGGGTAAACGTGTAGGTCTTGCCGTCGGGGGAAATTGTCCACTCCGTTGCCAGAGACGGGACAGGGGTATTTTTGACCGGATCGAAGTTGATCAATCGGTTGTACAACACCTGTGAACTGGCGACAAACGACGGACCTGAACTGGCTATTTGGGGGTTAAATGATTCCGGGGATGCTTCAGAACAGTAAACGATGGTATCAGTACTGGCGGCATATGCAGCGCCTGTTGGTAAGACAGCGCTGAGTGCCAGCGCGAGCAGCGTTTTCCTTGCAATCATGGTTATAAGCCTTCTTCTTTTATTATTTACTCGTCTATCAGAGCATAGCTGGCAAAGCCGCACTAATAACAAATCTCTATCAGGTTATTCTAATCTGGCGGGTTTCGCTGATTAATTCATCATCGCAGGTGAAATAATTTACCTTAAGTCTTTTTCAAAACGTCAAGATTTTTCCTAATACTCTATGCCATGAAAATTCGCCCCTTTTTGCCTCTCTTCCGACGTTTGCTTACTTTTATTCCCCGTAAAGTAGATGTGTGAAGAAGTCTAAGGGGCAATTACGTGGCAAAAACTCTCTTGCGCAGCGGCAATTTGGATGACTATCAGGCCGTGGGTGGCGGTGGTCAGGTCGTGTTTGATTCAGCACTACAAATTCGTGAAACGCTTCGTCTGCGTAAACAACAGGCGATGGCGGATTGTCTGGCAATCCCACAAGTTAACGACAGTGGCGATCGGGTGGACTGGTATTCCCCGGTGGAAGGAAAGGCTGTCGCGTGGAAAGCCGCTGATGAAGATGCGCGTTTTCGGGCTCTGCGCTATCTGTCCAGTACGCTGGAGAATGCCGCGGCCCTGAGTCGGAAAAGCCTGCAATCGGGTAAAACTGCTCTGCAACTGTTTGGTTCACTACTCGACAAAGCCATCCAGTTTCCAGGTGAGAACCACGTGTTCCTGGTTGATGGCAAACCCGTCATTACGTTCTGGGGCTTCGTCAATCTGAATGAAAACACCCGTGACGATGTACTCGATTGCCTGCGTCATACCGACGTTCCCCCGGTTGTATTGGCACCTGAACCGGAGCCGGAAGTCGAAGAAATCCCGGCGGAAATCACTTTCGCCGAGGCCGATACCCCGCTGCTGACAACAGCTATTGAGCTACCGAAACCCGCTGAACCCGAACCACAACCCCCGGTCATTGTCAGTGAGCCAGAGATCGTGCCGCGGCCAGTACAGCGTAAGTCCACGCGTCGCCTGCCGCTGTGGAGCCTACCCGTTGCTGCAGCAGTGATTGCCGCCATTGCAGGGCCGCTATTGTGGAAACAACACACGGAATCTCCCGCACCTGCGGTTGCCCCCATTGACGTTGCAAAGGTAGACAGTAAACCGCTGCCTGAACTAACACCTTCACTACCGCTACATCGGGCTGACGTTATTCCACCAGTGAAAAAAGAGAGGTCCGTAGAAGGACCGGTGGTGATAGCCGCCATCCCGAAAGATGCGCTGGTGATGGATGCCAACCAGATGAAGGCAGGTACAACACGTTTTCTTAACGGCAACTGGCGTGTGCTGGTCGATATAAAAGATCCGATCAGCGGTAAAGCCCCGTCGCTGCGTTATCAAATCCAGGCCAATAAGGGTACTGCGCGCGTGGTGCATGGCGACAATATCGTTTGCCGCGCCGAAATTTTCTCTGGTCTGCATCAATCGGGCGAATTAATGATTAAGAGTCGCGGGAATGCCCGTTGCACGGACGGTTCGCGTTACCCAATGCCTGAAATCACCTGTAAAGCAGGAACAAACGACGTCGCAGCTTGTACCGCACGTTATGACGAACACGCGGAAATCCCATTGACGATCAAAAAGATAGGTGCCTGATTTTATGTTGGTGAATCTGTGTGATTACAAACAGAGCGTAACGCTCATCGCCAATAGCGGTGTGCAATTTCTGGATTTTGGGCTGACACCACAGGAATCTGCGCACCACGGTCGTTTTGTTCGCAAAACGGCAAACGGTCCCCTACTGCGTCTGGATTTTGATCTTGCGTCGGGACGCTATACCCTGCCGGGCAATACCGGCGGCCAACCCGAAGTAGTGAAACCGGAAAGCACGCAGACGCTGCATTATTCTCTGGACGTACTTGACGGTGTCTGGTTGCCGCTGCCGTTCCTGCGTTTTAACCCGCCCCGCACCTTTGTTGAAGGCCCGGATAACTGGGCGCGCGTCCAGGTGCGAAAACTCGCGCAGCCGGACAGTGCCGGCAATACTCACCGTGTCACGGTGGCGCTGGACAGTCAGTTGACTGAAGCCCCGGCAGCATTGACGCCAAATGAGAACGATCTGCTGAATGGCACGCGATTTGCGCTGGCCTGGCACGATAATGAGATCGCAGATTTCCTCGACCAGACGTGGATTGATGGCTGGCTACGCGAGTCCTTTTTGCAGCACGTCACACAGCAAGAAGACCGTTCAGAGCAGGAGATCCAACAAGCTCTACGAAACTTTGAATACCAGGCGCACTGGCTGAATTTGTTGACCCTGTTAGGCGAACAACTTTCCGTCCCGGAAGTGAAGTTGGTGACCCATACGCTCAGCACGCCCGCTATTCCTGTCGATCTCATTCTGGATATTGGCAATACCCACACCTGCGGCGTGTTGATTGAAGATCATGGCGATGCCAATGACGGTTTGCGTCAGACGGCTGAATTGCAGGTGCGTTCATTAAGCGAACCACAGTTCCTCAACGATCCACTGTTCACCAGTCGACTGGAGTTTTCTGAGGCGCGCTTTGGTAAGCAACATTTCTCCGTTGAGAGCGGCCGCGATGATGCCTTTATCTGGCCGTCGATTGTCCGCGTTGGGGATGAAGCCCGTAAGCTGGCGATGCAGCGTATGGGAACGGAAGGCAGTAGTGGGATCTCCAGCCCACGTCGGTATTTATGGGATGAAACCCCCGTTTTACACGACTGGCGCTTTAGCCAGATGAACGGTAAAACGCAGCGCGAGCCGCTGGCTACCGCCTTCCCGCTGATGAATCTGATGAACGATGACGGTCAGCCGCTGTTCAGCCTGCCGCAAGATGACCGGCTGCCGGTGTTCTCACCACAATACAGCCGCAGCACGCTGATGACGCATATGTTGTGTGAGATCCTGGCCCAGGCGCTGGGGCAAATTAACAGCGTAGCGACGCGGCTGCGTCTCGGGTTCCCGGCCTCTCCACGCCAGTTGCGCACGCTGATCCTCACTCTGCCGTCAGCCATGCCAAAACAGGAGCGCGAGATCTTCCGTCTGCGTATGTTTGAGGCCATTGCGCTGGTCTGGAAAGCAATGGGCTGGCACCCGCAGGACGAGGATTTTACCACCCGCAAACAGCAAGAAAAGAGCGTCGTTCCCGTACCTGAGATCCAGATGGAGTGGGATGAGGCCAGCTGCGGACAGTTGGTTTGGCTGTACAACGAAGCGATTTCACACTATGACGGGCATACAGAATCATTCTTTAACGCCCTCGCCCGTCCGGACCGCCAGCCAGAACCCGGTGAAGTTAAAGGTCGAGCATTGCGCGTCGCCTCCATCGATATTGGCGGCGGCACGACGGATATGGCCGTGGTCCATTATCAACTGGATGACGGCGTTGGGGCGAATGTCAAAATCACCCCGCATCTGCTGTTTCGTGAAGGCTTCAAAGTCGCCGGGGATGACATGTTGTTGGATGTCATACAACGCTGCATACTGCCCGCCCTGCAAACCCGCTTACAACAGGCTGGCGTGACCGATGCCGCCGCCCTGCTGGCCACACTGTTTGGTGATTCCGGGAGAATCGATACTCAGGCTATTTTGCGACAACAAACCGCGTTGCAGCTCTTTATGCCACTGGGTCATGCGGTGCTCAGTGCCTGGGAGCAAAGCGATATTAACGATCCCGTAGCGGGGTTGCATGCTACCTTTGGCGAACTGCTTTCTCAGCGTCCGACACGCAATGTGATGAACTATATCCAACAGGCTATCGATCATGCATTGCCGTCTGGTTCACCGGCTTTTGATGTGCTGAGCGTTCCGTTGCAGGTGCAGTTCAGACAGTTGCAAGAAGCGCTGCTGGCAGGGCAATTTACCCTGACATCCCCTCTGCACGCCGTTTGTGAAGCGATTTCCCACTATCGTTGCGATATTTTGTTAGTCACTGGCAGACCCGCCTGTTTGCCAGGGGTTCAGGCGCTAATCCGCCATCTGCAACCCGTTCCGGTCAACCGCATGATCTGGATGGACAGCTATCGCGTACATGAGTGGTATCCGTTCAGCCAGCAAGGGCGTATCGGCAATCCAAAATCTACCGCTGCCGTTGGCGCGATGCTGTGTAGCCTGGCGCTGGATTTACGCCTGCCGCGCTTTAATTTTAAAGCTGCGGATATCGGCGCGTACTCGACGGTCCGCTACCTTGGTGTACTGGATAATACGGTCAATACGTTGCGCGATGAGAATATCTGGTATCACGACATCGATCTGGATAAACCTGGAGCAAAACTGGATACCCGTCTGCACTTCCCACTGCGCGGCAACGTGACGCTGGGCTTTCGCCAGTTAGCAAACAGCCGCTGGCCAGCCACC
Organism: Citrobacter sp. Cpa228; assembly: GCF_030333085.1. Lineage (NCBI taxonomy): Bacteria > Pseudomonadati > Pseudomonadota > Gammaproteobacteria > Enterobacterales > Enterobacteriaceae > Citrobacter > Citrobacter sp. Cpa228. The sequence continues at coordinate 139,342 of NZ_JAOWGQ010000030.1, forward strand.
CCGCTGTATACGCTGAGCATCAATTCTGCTGAGCTGGCAAAAACGATTGCCGGTGACGGTGTATTAAATGTACGGCTGCAACTGCGCGGCGGCAGCAAAGAGACAGGGCCGGAATTTTTCGTTCTCAGTGATGCCTGGCTACAGGATGGCACGCCCGTTGCCGCCAATGCCCTAACGTTAAAACTGAATACACTGGCAGATCGTCGCCATAGCGGCAGCCATTACTGGATTGATAGCGGGAGTGTGTACCTGAAATGAGTAAGATGTTTAACACAGCACAAGCCGCCATCGAATGGGTGAATGACACACGCCAGCGCGCAGCGCGTCTTGATGATGAGGCGGATTCCCTGCTCGCTCAGCTCACCATCGCCGCGGTTACTGAGTCTGCGCTGAACACGGCGTTTTCATCGCGTGGCTGTGTGGGTCTGTACGGTCATTCACAGCCAGCAAAAGCACATCTGTTGTCCGCACTGTGCAGCAACACTAGTGGGAAATTGAATATTGCTACACCGGATCGCAGTTTTGATTACTTTTCGCATATCAATCCGGGCCATGCGCCGACCAATATGGCGATCCGCTTTACGCGTGAAGACAATCCCGTTGATAGCGAATGGCCTCTGCGCCTGCACCTGCTGAGTGAAGCGGAACTGGTACAGCTGTTTATCACGCAGTTTTGCGCAATGCCTGACAGCCGCCAGGTTGAAAAATCGATTATTGAAGCCCGGTTAGAAAAATGGCAAACGCTGCGTCAACGTCATCCGGTTCAGGGCATCACGGCACATGACGTAGCCGCTATCGGCCGTTTCTGGCGATCTTGTGTTCCTGCGAACCAGCAGCAAATTGATGATGCGCTATGGCATCAATTTGCTACGTTGCTGCCGGCGCTGGATCTGACCACCCGCGCTCACGCCTGGGCGCTGTTGTGGGGAGAACAACCAGAGCTAACGCAGCAATGGCTGGCATTAGCGCATACTTTGCAACAAACCGGACAGGCGCACGAGCTAGCCGCACCGCTGAGTTTGTTGGTCGATCATTTTGGCTTGCCTGCCGAAAGCTTCCTGACCCAGGTCGCATTAACCGGGAACGACGCGCAAAGCGATGTGGTGGTTCATCCTGTTGCAAACCATCAGTTGCTTAACGCGGTCAGTCTGTCGCTGGAATCGCTGGCGCTGCTGACGCGTGAACTGGTGCTGACTGTCGAAGACTCGGTGTTGGAAAACGTTGACCTGCTCGATATTCCCCTCGCACCGGATGCCCACCCCAACCCGCTGTGGCGGGCCAAATTAGGCTGGATGTTGGAACATTACCGCCAGCATCTGCAACCCGATGTCCTGCTGATCTGCAACGCAGTGTCTTCACGCTCGCAGACACCGGCCATCACGCGTAAACTGATGAGCTGGGCCAACGATACCCAACCCGTACATGATGCGGCGTTACCGGGGGTTGTGTGGGCCATTACGCCACAAGATGCTCGTTTTAGCACACAGCAAAACCTTGATGAGGCTGTGCAGCAATTAATGGGCAAGCCCGGGTTGCGCTGGGGGACATTGCAGGCACTGGATAAACACAGCCTGTTGCGCCTTGCTGAATGGCTGTCGCAAGCGACATCCGCTCAACAACGCCAGTCGCGATTAACGTCCCTGCATGAACAACATCAACAACGTGTTCGTGAGGCGCTGATGAGTTGGCTTAACGACAGCGAAAGCATGCCAGACTCCAGCGAGACAGTGATCCGCCAGCTTCAGGCCCAGGCAGCAAAGCATGGTGAACTCCTGGAGGGGTTACTACCACCGATGCGCTGCTTTGAGTCGTTGCTGCGAATCCAGCAGCCACGCGAAGAACAAGTCAGTGGACTCTTTAATGAAGAGATTGACCTGTTTGCCGACGTCCGGGAACCGTCGCATGCATCCGAAAGCAAAGAGACCGGGTACCAGGCGCACAAAATGTGGATCAACCATGTGCGTCAGTGGTGTCGTGATGACAATAATGCGCGCCGATTGCGGCTTGATCCGCGAACGCTTAGACAGGTAGCCGACATTCTTATCACCACCAGCTATCGGCTGGAGATGCCTCAACGCCTTCAGCAGATTATGCAGCGAGAGAATGTCTGCGGGGCGCAGTTACACGCCGATATCGGTGATTTTATTACCTGGCTCGGCTACGCTAACGTTGCAGAGGCTCAACGCCCTGCCAGCAGGATCCTCAAGGGTGCGGCTATTTTCAGCGCGCCAGTACAACAACCGATGTCGCGCCTGACTCAATTGGATGAGCAGCCGCAGCACGGTGCAAGCCGACACGTTTACGACTGGCTGGTTGCGTTGTACACCCGTGCGAATGAAAACGTGGGATACCAGCATCCTCTGGACGTAACCAAAGACGACAGATTGCGATTAGTCGCTCTGCTGGCCCCCTGAAACGGCACTGACAACGCCATCAGAAAAGAGAAAACAGGAGTGCGACGGGAAAGCTCATCGGCCATGTCGCCCCGACTAATACCGCGCTCAGAAAGCGAATACGTTTTTTATCACGCGACAGAAACCAGGTGGTAATGGCCGCAATTGCAGCCATTACCGCATAAAAAACCAACATTTTTTGATACAGAGACATTTAGGGCATCCAGGCCAGAAGAGAAAATCGCGCGCAATATGCTCTTTTTTATGACCTACATCAAGTTTTATTCATTTATTTAAGAAAGCCGGCTAAATAACGGCCCACTTTCAATATGTTCAGATTTCGTACTATTGCGGATAGCTATAAGCCGTACTATACACAAAGGGGTTAAAACGAAAGGTGGCAAAAATGAATGTTTCCAGTAAGACCGTGGTGCTGATAAATATATTTGCTGCTGTAGGACTTTTCAGCCTGATCTCCGTAAGGTTCGGCTGGTTTGCTTGATGTGACTCTTTTTGATGAATTGCAGCGCCTGCTGGCAGAGAGAAAATCTTCTCTCTGCCATTAGTAAACGATCTTCCCACTCCATCACTGCCCGGTAAATTATCCTTAATATGTAATACCCCTAATCCTTCTGCGGCATTATTCCCCCGTGATAGCGGGTCGGTGTTGTACCTGTTAGCTGCCGAAAAAACACGATGAAAGCACTAGCGCTAACAAATTCCAGCTGTTGCGCCACCTGGCTGATTGCGTCACCCTCCGCCATCTCCATCGCTTTTAACAGCCTGAATTGCTGCCGCCAGGTCTGATAGTTCATCCCTGCATCCCTGATAAAGATGCGGCTGATTGTCCGTTCGCAAGCACCGGCCAGGCGGGGCAACTGATTCAGTCGGGGCGGTAACGCCCTGTTGAATACTATGCTATTCAACTACTACAGCCTGGCCCCGTTTCTTTTCGGACAGTTAGGATGGGTTAGCGGGTATCGTGCAGCAACCGGGACTGGTTCTGACTATCTGTGCGTTCATCGCCTGGCTATGTAGCCTGTGCCATCGTTAGAACAATCACCTAAATAATCAGGCCCCGACATTGTGCCGGGGCCTGATGGTGGGCAAATTAGCCTGACCTCGCGGATATTTCCAACTTACCGCCGTCCGATGGCGACGAGGCCAGTGGCGCGCATAGTATAGCGACACGTTTATCGATATTTAGCTATCCGTGCCCCCTTTTACCGTCCGCGGTTTATGACATTACTCATGCTTGATCATGACATGGCGAATTACCGTGTAATCTTCCAGTCCGTAGACCGACATGTCCTTGCCATAGCCTGATTGTTTTTGTCCCCCATGCGGCATTTCACTCACCAACGTGAAGTGGGTGTTGACCCAGGTACAGCCATACTGCAGGCGGGCGCTCAGTCGGTGCGCGCGACCAACATCCCGCGTCCAGACTGACGATGCCAGTCCATACTTCGAATCATTAGCCCACGCCAGAACCTGATCTTCATCATCAAAGACGGTAACACTGACCACCGGACCAAAGACTTCACGCTGCACAATAGCATCTTCCTGTTTCGCGCCCGCCAGCAACGTTGGCGGAAAATAGTAGCCTGAACCCTCCACTTTTTTGCCGCCGGTGATGACCTTGACGTGTCCGAGCGCTTTCGCGTCATCGACCGCTTTGGCGACCCGGTCAAGATGCGCCTGTGAGCTTAACGGTCCCAGTTCTGTCGTTTCATCATTCGGTGCGCCAATTTTCAGGCTGGCAACTGCGGCGCCGAGTTTTTCGACCAACGCATCATAGATGCCTTTTTGCGCGTAGATTCGACAGGCAGCAGTGCAATCCTGTCCGGCGTTGTAATACCCAAAGGTCCGTACACCACTGACCACCGCATCAAGGTCAGCATCGTCAAAAATAATCACCGGAGCTTTCCCGCCCAGTTCCATATGCGTGCGTTTAATCGAAGGCGCAGTATGCTGGATAATATGTTCCCCGGTCACAATTGAACCGGTCAGTGAAACCATACGTACTTTTTCATGGCCGGTCAGCGGGTCGCCCACTGTTTTACCACGGCCAAACAGGACGTTAATCACTCCTGCCGGGTAAATATCTTTCGCATATTCCGCCAGTTTAAGCGCCGTCAGCGGGGTAATTTCTGAAGGTTTAATCACCACGCAGTTACCGGCGGCCAGCGCAGGAGCCAGCTTCCATGCCGCCATCATTAGCGGATAGTTCCAGGGCGCGATGGAGGCCACCACACCCAGCGGATCGCGACGAATCATGGAAGTATGCCCTTCCAGATATTCCCCGGCGGCCTGTCCTTGCAGGGTGCGCGCAGCCCCCGCGAAGAAACGGAAAACATCCACGATGGCCGGAATTTCATCATTAAGCACACAATGTAGCGGTTTACCGCAGTTGAGCGATTCCAGCTCCGCGAAGGTTTGCGCGTTATCGGCGATAGTGTCCGCCAGTTTCAGCAGTAGCTCGGAGCGGACTTTCGGCGTAGTTTGCCCCCAACTGACAAATGCGCTGTCGGCTGCACGTACCGCAGCATCAACCTGCGCGGCTGACGCCTCAGCAATCTCCAGAATAAGTTCACCAGTGGCAGGGTTATAAACTGGTTGCTTTTCACCTTCACCGCTGACCAGCTCACCGTTAATCAGTAATTGATGTTGCATAGCAATTTCCCATATCGTCGTTTATTTACCGTTTCCGGCGACGGTGTCGCCTTCACGCGTTAGCCACCAGGCCCCTAAAATTGGCAGTGTTGTTACCAGCATTACCAGCAATGCCACAACGTTGGTAACAGGCACATCTCGTGGGCGACCCAGTTGATTGAGCAGCCACAGAGGAAGTGTTCTTTCATGTCCGGCGGTGAACGTTGTCACGATGATTTCATCAAACGACAAGGCAAACGCCAGCATGCCCCCCGCCAGCAGTGCTGATGCCAGATTGGGCAGCACGACATAACGAAAGGTTTGCCAGCCGTTGGCGCCAAGATCCATAGACGCTTCAACCAGACTCCATGAGGTGCGGCGAAAACGCGCCACGACGTTGTTAAAGACAACCACCACGCAAAACGTCGCATGGCCCACCACGATCGTGAGAAAACCCGGTTCCAGATTGATGGTCTTAAATGCCGTCAGCAACGCCAGACCGGTAATAATTCCCGGTAGCGCGATCGGCAACAGCAGCAACAGCGATATTGCGCTTTTACCGAAAAAGTCCCTGCGCCATAGCGCAGCCGCCGCCAGCGTACCCAGAACCAAAGCGATTGCTGTCGACAACGCGGCGATTTTAAGTGACAACGTCACTGATTCAAGAATATCGCTACGCTGCGCCGCCACGCTAAACCAACGCAATGTCAGTCCCTGCGGCGGAAAACTAAAAGCAGCCTCCTCTGTATTAAAAGCATAGGTGCCGATGATGAGGATGGGAAAGTGCAGAAAAAGAACTCCTCCCCATGCAGCCAGTTTGAGTAACCAGGGTGCGCGTTCAGAGTGCATCGAAAGCTCCCAGACGCTTCACGAACGCCAGATACAGTGCAATTAAGACAATGGGCACCAGAGTGAATGCCGCCGCCATTGGCATATTGCCGATAGCCCCTTGTTGCGAATACACCATGTTGCCGATGAAATATCCCGGCGGCCCCACCAGTTGCGGCACAATAAAGTCACCCAGCGTCAGTGAGAAAGTAAAGATTGAACCGGCGGCTATACCGGGTATTGCCAGCGGGAAAACCACATAGCGGAAAGTTTGACGAGGACGCGCGCCCAAATCAGCCGATGCCTGCAAAAGCGAGGGTGGAAGCCGTTCCAGAGCAGCCTGAACCGGCAGGATCATAAAGGGAAGCCAGATGTAGACAAAAACCAAAAAGCGCCCTAATCCCGATGTTGACAGCGTATTACCGCCGACAGCCGGCAAGGTGAGGAAAGCGGTCAACAGTGGCTCCAGCCCGAGATGGGTTAGAAACCACTGCGCCACCCCGTCTTTCGCTAACAGCAGCGTCCACGCATAGGCTTTGACGATATAGCTCGCCCACATCGGCAACATGACGGCAATGTAAAAAAAAGCTTTCATTTTGCCACTGGTATAGCGCGCCATATACCATGCCATCGGGAACGCCAGAATGGCGCTGGCAATCGTCACCGCCACCGCCATTGTCAATGTTCGCACAATGATGTCGTAATTAGCCGGATTAAACAGCGCCTGCAGATTCGCCAGCGTCAGGTCTGGCGTCACCGACATGGTGAAATCGTCGAAGGTGTAAAATCCTTGCCACAACAGCGTCAGCAGCGAGCCAAAGTAGACGATGCCAAACCACATCAACGGCCCGAGCAGCAGTAAAAACAGCCCAAGCCCTGGATTACGCCAGAAGAACCCTGAGATACGGTTCAGCTTTGTCGGCTGTGCTGGCGAATGTATGACGTTCATAGCCATTCACCTCTCCTCAACCAGCGGTACCATGACATCGCGTGACCACGAGGCCATCACCTGCTGACCCGGCGACAGCGTCGACGGCAGCAGTTCTCCCGTCAGGTTCGCCTGGCTCACCAGCAACTTTTCACCGCCAGCAAGTTTCAGCTCAAAACGCGTCGCCGCGCCCTGGTACTGCACCGCCTGAATGATACCCCGAGCCTGAACCTCGCCCGCCATATCATTTAACCGAATGTGTTCCGGGCGCAGCGAGAACATCCCCTGTAACCCACAGACGTTTGCCGACATCGCTTCGTCAAAGACGTTTGACGTCCCCACAAAACTTGCCACAAACGGTGTCCGTGGACGCATGTAGAGTTCTCGTGGTGAATCCACCTGTTCAATGCGACCGTTATTAAACACCGCTACCCGATCGGACATCGACAGGGCTTCCCCCTGATCGTGAGTGACAAAAATGAAGGTGATACCCAGGGATTGCTGTAACTTCTTCAACTCAAGCTGCATCTGTTCACGTAGCTTGAGATCCAATGCCCCGAGCGGCTCATCCAACAGCAGGACGCGTGGCTCATTAACCAGCGCCCGGGCAATCGCTACACGCTGACGCTGTCCACCAGAGAGTTGTGATGGTTTACGCTCATGGACAAAGCCGAGCGCAACCTTGTCTAACGCTTCTCGCGCCCTGGCATGGCGTGTCTTTTTATCAATGCCTTTGACCATCAGCCCGTAGGCAACGTTGTCGAGAATCGACATATGCGGGAACAGCGCGTAATCCTGAAAAACCGTATTGACGTCCCGTTCCCAGGGCGGTAATTCACTGGCTTGCTTACCAAAAATTTTAATTGAACCGCCCGAAAGCTGCTCAAAACCGGCAATCAGGCGCAGACAGGTCGTTTTGCCGGAGCCGGATGGCCCCAGCATAGAGAAAAACTCACCATCATTAATTGCAATACTGACCCCATCAACTGCACGGACATCCCCGTACAGACGCGAGACATTATGAAATTCCACTGCGTACGTCATAAAACCCCCAGCGGAATTAGCGACCGCCCATAATGGCGATGTAATCCTGCGTCCAGCGACTGTAAGGAACGAATTTTCCACCTTCTGCGATTGGCGTTTTCCAGAAAGCAATTTTGTCGAAATAGCTATAGCCGTTGGTTTCACAGCCTTTTTCGCCCAGCAGCGGGCTGGCTTTACAACCTTCAGGGACGACCGGCAGAGATCCAAACCAGGCAGCGACATCGCCCTGAACTTTCGGGGTTAATGACCAGTTCATCCATTTGTAAGCACAGACAGGATGTTTTGCTTCGCTATGCAGCATGGTGGTGTCAGCCCAACCGGTGACGCCCTCTTTCGGGAAAACAGTGGCGATTGGCTGGCCTTCTGCTTTCAGGGCGTTAGCCTGATAAGGCCAGGCGCTTGATGCCACCACACCTTCGTTTTTGAAGTCACTCATTTGCACAGTGGTGTCATGCCAGTAGCGATGAATCAGGGCGTGCTGATCGCTCAGGACTTTGATGACCGCCTGATACTGTTTCTCGGTGAGCTGATAGGGATCGGTGATACCCAACTGCGGCTGAGTGGCTTTGACGAACAGCGCCGCATCGGCGATATAGATCGGGCCATCGTACGCCTGGACTCGCCCTTTATTGCTTTTACCGTCAGGCAGATTTTGTGCAGCGAATACCACGCTCCAGCTGTCCGGCGGCGTTGGGAAGGTTTTGGTATTATACATCAGCAAGTTGGGCCCCCATTGATACGGAGTGCCGTAAACTTTCCCACCGACGTTAAACCATTCCCCTTTGACCACACGCGGATCGATAGTTTTCCAGTTTGGGATAAGCGCAGGATTTATAGGCTGGACACGTTTGCCCATAATCAGGCGCAGTGAAGCATCGCCAGACGCCGTCACCAGGTCATAGCCGCCTTTCGCCATCAGGCTCACCATTTCGTCTGATGTGGCCGCTGTTTTAACATTGACGGCACAACCGGTTTCCTTCTCAAACTGCGAAACCCAGTCATATTGTTTATCGGTTTGTCCGCGTTCGATATAACCCGGCCAGGCAATAATATCCAGGCGCCCTTCCGGTTTATCTAATGATGTTGGGGGTTCGGCTGCATGGGCTGTCATCAGCGTCATACTGAGTGCACACAAGCTACTGAGGGCAAATTGCTTGCTCATAACGTCTTACTCCTGTCGAAAAAATATTGAGCGGCAGCCTTGCCGTAAATATATGTCCTTTCCTAAAAATAGTCGGGGTGTTGAAAGCGTTCCTGCTGGCGCAAGGAAATTTAATCAGGTTGTGAGCTAACGCTCATTACGCCACGGGTTATAGCAAGGTGATTTAATCTTCTGGAGTATAGACAAGGAGTTAGGTGCCAGGGTGGCACCAGGAAGAACTATTGATATTTCGTATGGTGGCACCTGATATAAATAACATCAGGGTTTAACCTCCACTATTTCTAAAATAAGAATGCGCTATTCTTTTATATTGAATAGCACATTCAGTTTTATTCCATCATCTCGCGAATTAATTTTCCAAGCTGCTTAACCGCCTGTTCTTCGCGTTCACCCCAGTGCCATGCGGTATTAAAACGAAAGAAACGTGACCATGTCCCCGAGGTTGAAAACATCTTGCCTGGTGCGATGCTGATGTGGTGCGCCAGCGCCTGGGTACTGAGCTCTCCCGCATCCAGCGGTTCTGGCAGTTCGAGCCACAGAAAATAGCCGCTGTCGTTATGGTGTATTTTGACCTCCGCCGGAAGATGACGCAGCAACGTTTGCCAGGCCTGCTGTTTGCGTTCCGCCAGCTGACGACGTAGCCGTCGCAAATGCGCGTCATAACGCCGGGTCGACAGGTAGTCCACCAGCGCAAGCTGCATTGGGGAACTGGTGGATAAGGTGCTCATCAACTGGAGTCGCTGAATACGACGGGCATGTTTCCCGGCAGCAACCCAGCCGATGCGAAAGCCGGGGACCAGACATTTCGAGAAGGATGAACAGTGCAACACCCTGTCCCCTCGATCCCAGGCTTTAGCCGGCAGTGGTTTCTCCCGGCCAAAATAGAGTTCGCTGTAAACATCATCTTCAATCAGCATCACATTGTATTTTTCCAGTAATGCGACCAGATGGGCTTTTTTCTGTGCGCTAAGCGTAAAACCCAACGGATTTTGGCTGTTGGTCATCAGCCAGCAGGCTTTGACCGGGTACTCCTGTAGTGCCTGTTCCAGTGCGACAAGGTCGATTCCGTCCTTCACGTCGGTGGCAACAGACAACGCCTTCAGGCGCAATCGCTCCAGAGCCTGTAATGCCCCGTAAAAACACGGGTTTTCGACAATCACCCAGTCTCCCGGCTCAGTGACCGCCTGCAGGCTCAGGTTAAGCGCTTCAAGTGCGCCGGTGGTGATCACAATTTCATCCGGGGAAAGGGTCATTCCCTGTTGCGCATATCGACGGGCAATAGCATGACGCAGTTCATCATTTCCCGGCGGCAGGTTTTCGATAACGCTCATGGCGGTAGCCGTTTTACTCACCTGAGCCAGCGAGCGATTAAGCTGCTGAAGCGGAAATAAGCGCGGATCGGGGAAAGCGGATGCAAACGGCATCACGGAAGCATCACGACTGGCCTGCAGCATGTCAAAGATGTAGGTGTTGATATCCACGGCTTCATCACGCATGACCTGTACCGGCGGCACGGCGGCTTCGCGTTCGGGGCGCGCGGCAACATAATAGCCCGACTGCGGCCGGGCGATGATCCGCCCCTGACTTTCCAGCAGTTGGTAGGCATGCCCCACAGTCATAAAACTCATCCCGCTGCTTGCCACCTGCTCGCGCAAAGAGGGCAACCGATCGCCTGGTTGCCATACGCCAGACGCGATTTGATCGCGAATTTGCTCCGCCAGTCGCTGGTACTTTTTCATTTTTCGTCCTGATTACCGGTGTCGGTGACAATCACTGTGTATATCAGTTTACATAATCAGGGTGTTTTTTATAACTGTTATAGTTAACAGTTTTACAACATCGTTAACGCCAGCTCTTTGCCTAAGGCGCGCGCAGCAATCTGTACGGCATCAATTTTTGTCGTGTGCTTTAAATCAAATAAACGGGTGATCTCCTGCTTAGGTCTGCCGATCCTGTTCGCCAGTTCCTGTTGGGTGATTTTTGATTCAAGGAAGGCATTCAGCAAAAGAACCTTAGACGCAACGCTCAGCGGTATTTCCACGTAGTCATCTTCAGCGCCAACCGCCGAGGGGAGAGGAATCGCCTCGTTGTCGTCGAAATAGAATTCAAAAGCGGTAATCAATGCCGCCTGCGCGGCCTGCAAAGCGTCATGGCGGGTATTTCCCTGAGTTAATGCTTCCGGAATATCCGGGAACGAAACCACAAACCCACCTTCCACTGCCGGTGTTAGAGTAACGGGATAACGCATAGGTTTTTCAAAATCCCTCATATAATCAACCTTGTAGTGATGATGATTACAGTAAGTCGAGCTGCTTAATAATCGCTTTTCGCAAGGCTTCTTTTATTTCATCACCTGGATGTCTGGGCATAACGCTACGCCTTCCCTGATATCTCAGTTTCAGATGATTTGAGCCGTTTGTAACAGCGACTCCCTGAGATTCAAGCCAGCGTCTGAACTCACTTTGCTTCACTGCGCCTCCCTGTAGTCTATTATATACACAAAGTAAACATTTATGATTACCTTTTAATTACCTTGCTACTAATATCGCAAAATAACTCACGTGGGGAGGACGCAATTCAATAACAGGAATCCAGCTTCCAGATTTCATATCAGTCTGGCCAACCTATAACAGCAGCACAACTGTTATGGTTAAAAAGAACTGTTCTGTTTCTGCCCCACATTTCGCCTGGGGCTTAGAATTGCGCCAAATCAATTTTGCCTGCGGAGTTAAGCATGTTCGGTCTTGACGCGTTTCACCTGGCGAGGATCCAGTTCGCGTTTACGGTGTCCTTTCACATCATTTTTCCGGCCATTACCATCGGCCTCGCCAGCTATCTGGCGGTGCTGGAAGGTCTCTGGTTGAAAACCAAAAATCCGACCTGGCGTTCGCTGTATCATTTCTGGTCGAAAATATTCGCCGTAAACTTTGGTATGGGCGTAGTGTCCGGGCTGGTGATGGCTTATCAGTTCGGCACCAACTGGAGCGGTTTTTCCGAGTTCGCCGGAAGCATCACCGGGCCGCTGCTGACCTATGAAGTGTTAACCGCCTTCTTCCTCGAAGCGGGCTTCCTCGGCGTAATGCTGTTTGGCTGGAACCGTGTGGGGCCGGGACTTCACTTCTTCGCCACCTGTATGGTTGCACTGGGTACCATTATTTCTACTTTCTGGATACTGGCCTCCAACAGTTGGATGCAAACACCGCAAGGCTATGAAATCGTTAACGGCCAGGTAGTTCCCGTCGACTGGTTCGCCGTTATTTTCAACCCTTCATTCCCATATCGTTTGTTGCATATGTCCGTTGCCGCTTTCCTCAGCAGTGCGCTGTTTGTCGCAGCGTCAGGGGCATGGCATTTATTACGCGGGAATAACACTCCGGCTATTCGAGCCATGTTTTCGATGGCGCTGTGGATGACGTTAATCGTCGCCCCATTGCAGGCATTGATTGGTGATATGCACGGGTTGAATACGCTGAAGCATCAACCTGCCAAAATTGCCGCCATCGAGGGGCACTGGGAAAACCCGCCCGGTGAACCCACTCCGTTGCTACTGTTCGGCTGGCCGGATATGGCGCAAGAGCGCACCCGCTATGGGCTGGAAATTCCGGCGCTGGGTAGTCTGATCCTGACCCATAGTCTGGATAAACAGGTCCCGGCGCTAAAAGAGTTCCCTAAAGAAGACAGGCCCAACTCCACCATGGTGTTCTGGTCATTTCGCATTATGGCGGGGCTTGGCATGCTGATGATCCTGTTGGGTACATTCGCCTTGTGGTTACGTTACAAGCAACGCCTGTATACCTCACGTCCCTTCCTGCGTTTCGCGCTGTGGATGGGGCCGTCTGGTCTGATCGCTATTCTGGCCGGTTGGGTCACCACTGAAGTGGGTCGTCAGCCGTGGGTGGTTTACGGTTTGCAACGCACAGCGGATGCGGTTTCCGCACATGGTGATTTGCATATGAGCATCAGCCTGCTGGCCTTCTTTGTGGTTTACAGTTCGGTCTTCGGTGTGGGTTATAGCTACATGATTCGCCTGATCCGTAAAGGGCCACAGGAAGATGATCCGACCCTCCCGCCAACTGGCACACCTGCACGGCCGCTTTCTGCTGCTGTCCTCGATTCTCAAGCTGAGGCACATCGCTAATGGGTATTGATTTATCAGTTATCTGGTTCGTTATTATCGTGTTCGCCACGCTGATGTATATCGTGATGGACGGCTTTGATCTCGGGATCGGTATCTTATTCCCCGCCATTCAGGATGCTGATGACCGCGATGTGATGGTCAACAGCGTCGCACCGGTATGGGATGGGAATGAAACCTGGCTGGTACTGGGCGGCGCAGGATTGTTTGGTGCATTTCCTCTGGCCTATGCGGTCATTGTCGATGCACTGACGATCCCACTCACCCTGATGCTGATTGGCCTGATTTTTCGCGGCGTTGCCTTTGAGTTTCGTTTCAAAGCCACACCGGCACACCGACCGTTCTGGGATAAAGCCTTTCTGGGCGGTTCAATTCTTGCCACGTTTACCCAGGGAGTGGTCGTGGGTGCGGTCCTCAACGGATTTTCCGTTACTGGCCGCAGCTACAGCGGCGGTCCGTTTGACTGGCTAACGCCTTTCACGCTGTTTTGCGGGCTGGGACTGGTGGTGGCTTACGCCCTGCTGGGGGCAACATGGCTGGTGATGAAAAGCGAAAAACCGCTACAGGATAAAATGCGCAGTGTGGCAAAAAAACTGCTGCTGGCGATGTTGGCTGTCATTGCCATTATCAGCTTGTGGACGCCGCTTGCGCACAGTGCGATTGCCGATCGTTGGTTTAGCCTGCCAAATCTGTGGTTCCTGATGCCGGTTCCGCTGCTGGTCGCACTCATCAGTCTGTTGCTGTGGCGTTCTCTGGGCCAGCAACATAGTCATGCCCCGCCATTTATATTGACGCTGGGTTTAATTTTTCTCGGTTTCAGCGGGTTGGGGATCAGCATCTGGCCACATATTATTCCGCCGTCTATTACCCTTTGGCAGGCCGCGGCGCCGACGCAAAGCCAGGGCTTTATGTTGGTGGGAGCGCTGCTGATTATCCCTATCATTCTGGTGTACACCTTCTGGAGCTACTACGTTTTCCGCGGCAAAGTTCAACATGGTGAGGGGTATCATTGATGCAACAATCTATCTGGAAACGCCTGATGTGGCTGGTCATTCTCTGGGGCGGCAGCGTGCTGGCCCTGGCGGCCGTCGGTTCATTCTTTCGCTTACTGATGACGGCGGCGGGATTTAAGTCCTGATTTTACCCCTGGTAACAACCGTGTCGCGCTGCGCTTCCCGGTTGTTACAAATCCTAATGCAGACTAAACAAAAATGTAAAAAACATCGAATTGGCAAAACAGAGATTGCCATTAACCCGATTAAAATATTGAATAGTCACATGGAGAAATTATTGCCGATTCCACAGCTAACGTACCAGAGGGTGCATGATGTTTAAGAAAGGGTTAACGGTGTTATTGCTTGCCAGCGCGCTTTTCTCCGGCCAGCTTTTCGCTACTCATCAGGGACATGAATATCTTCAGGTACAGGATGCCGATCATTTGTTACGCCACACGGCAGACAGCGATGAGCTGAGGGTGACGGCGGAAGAATCCGCCGCCGATCTACGCGAACACCATCACTGGCAAAAATCACGCAAGCCAGATACACACCTGAGTTAGCCCTTCCGCTTCGGCAATGTTTTCATCAGCTCATCAGGGCTGACAGAAGCCACTACGCTGCCCGGCAATGGCATTTTCAGAATGTGGTGTTTCATCTTGCCGATAACGTGCATTTCGCACGGTCGGCAATCAAATTTCAGCGTCAGCACTTCATCGCCATTCACCAATTGCATCGGAGTGGCTTTCCAGCTTTTGATATTCCCTTTTGCCTGTTTCGGACACAGATTGAATGCAAAACGCAGGCAGTGCTTGGTAATCATCACCGGAACATCGCCCTTTTCTTCATGCGCTTCATAGGCTGCATCAATCAACTGGACGCCATAACGGTGGTAAAACTCACGCGCTTTATGGTTATAGATATTGGCCAGAAAACTCAGATGCGTCTGCGGATAGACCGGCGCCGGCTGGGCAACGGGTTTACGACTGCCGCGTCGGTAGTTTTCCAGACGCGCGGTATCCAGCATGTCGATGGCTTCGCGGCGCAGTTGGTTGAGTTGACCATTCGGAACAAACAGCGCCCCCGGCAGATTCACCTGAATGTCGCGGGCGTAGTACAGCGTCTGTCCAAGTTTTGCCAGACCATCCTGCAAGTTACTCAACGCTTTTTCTGCATTGTTCGCTTCTTCAAACTGACCATCCAGCGTATGGGTGATACTCACACCATCTTCACTGGTTAGCGTCAGGATCAATTGTTCCTGCCAGCCGCCCAATTCAATATCAACCGCGACACGGCGTTCGCTGGACGTCTTAGTTAGCGCCTGCTGCCAGTTATGATCGAGATTGCGATTGAGCGGATGGTGCGGCCGCACTTTGTGCAGGTCCGTTGGCATTTCATTTGGCCATACCCGATAACGATTATTCCCCGTTTTCTCTACAGTATTGGCACGGAATCCAACCACATCACGCTTAATCAATACGTTCAGGCCATCCCCGTTTGCCAGTGGTTCCGACACCTCGACATCAAGATAATCCTTCGCCACCTTCAGTACCTCACCCACTGGTAAGCCAATGAATTTAGGTGAGTCGAATGCACCGATGTCGCCTTTACGGGCATTTACAAAATAGTCAGTGCTGCCGCGGTGGAAGGTTTTCTCTGTAGATGGCGTGAAGAAATGCTCAGTGCGACCTGCGGATGAACGTGCCAGATCGCCGCGTTCTTCGATGATGGCATCCAGTCTCTGCCGATAATGTGCAGTGATGTTCTTCACATAGCTCATGTCTTTGTAGCGCCCTTCAATTTTGAAGGAACGAACTCCGGCATCAATCAACGCACCGAGGTTGGCGGTCTGATCGTTATCTTTCATCGACAGCAGGTGTTTTTCATACGACACCACCCGGCCCTGATCGTCTTTCAGGGTATACGGTAGTCGGCAGGCTTGTGAACAGTCACCGCGGTTAGCGCTGCGCCCGGTTTGCGCATGAGAGATATAACACTGGCCTGAATAAGCAACGCATAACGCACCGTGGATGAAAAACTCGATAGTCGCGTCCGTCGCCTGATGAATCGCGTGAATCTGCTCAAGACTCAGTTCGCGCGCCAGTACAATCTGCGTGAATCCGACGTCAGAAAGAAACTTCGCCTTCTCGACGCTGCGAATATCACACTGGGTGCTGGCATGCAGTTCAATCGGCGGGATATCCAGTTCCATAATCCCCATATCCTGCACAATCAGCGCATCAACGCCGGTCTGATACAACTCGGTAATTAACCGCTGAGCAGATTCCAGTTCATCATCATGCAAAATCGTGTTCAACGTCACAAAGATCTTCGCCCCATATCGATGAGCGAATGGCACCAGTTCAGCGATATCTTTCAGGCTGTTACTGGCGTTGTGACGCGCACCAAAACCCGGGCCGCCAATGTATACGGCATCCGCGCCGTGCAAAATGGCTTCGCGCGCAATGGCGGTATCACGAGCCGGGCTTAACAATTCAAGGTGATGAGGTTGCTGGCGCATACAGTTGTTACCATCCACAAGCGGTAAAAATGGCGGCTATTGTAGTCAGAAGCGCGGCATTTCGGAATAGTTTTCCCGATTAACCACGTGGGTAATGGATCAAGGAGTGAAAGTGAACCGTCTGTTCGCTGCTGTTACGGTAACTATGTGCAGTATCACCCGCAAAACGGACACCCTCACCCGATTTGATGGTTCGCCACTGCCCATCAATGCACATATCCAGCAGGCCACTAATCACCACTACGTGCTCAACCACACCGGTTTCATGCGGTGTAGATTCACTCAACGCCCCCGGTGCCAGCAATATTGAAAAATGGTCAAAGCAGAGTTGTGGATCCCACGGAAACAGCGGTGTCACTATCATTGCCTGCTGTTGGGGATCAAAAGTCGCGGTGCCTTCTGACTCTGGTGGTGAAATAAATGTCGAAAACGGCACGTTCAGTCCGGTGGCAATTTTCCATAGCGTCGCCACTGTTGGGCTGGATTCATTGCGTTCTATCTGCCCCAACATGGCTTTGGATACCCCCGTTTCTTCTGCCAGACGCGACAGACTCCATTCCCGCTGATGACGTAATGTCCGGAGCGTGGTAGCCAGATAGTGGGTTAAATTGTCCATTGTCGCCTTCCTCTATCTCCTGTTTCTGCCCATCAGCTTATCACTTGTACGCTATAACGCACAGTGCTACAGTAAATGACCGTTATAACGCACGCGGAGTCGCTATGCGCACATTATTAATCCCTTTACCCACCGTTTTATCGGGTTTTGTTGCCGTGCTGGTCGGCTATGCCAGTTCGGCAGCCATCATCTGGCAAGCGGCGATAGCCGCAGGCGCAACGACCGGGCAGATTGCGGGCTGGATGACCGCGCTGGGAATCGCGATGGGCGTGAGTACGCTGGCATTGTCAGTGTGGTATCGTGCTCCCATCCTGACTGCCTGGTCTACGCCCGGTGCTGCGCTGCTGGTTACGGGTCTGCAGGGCGTGACCATTCAGGATGCTATCGGCGTTTTTATTGTGGCTAACGCGCTGATAGTCCTGTGTGGTGTGACGGGGTTGTTTGCACGTCTGATGCAGATAATCCCACACTCACTGGCATCGGCAATGCTGGCTGGGATCCTGCTGCGTTTTGGTTTGCAGGCATTCAATAGCCTTAATAATGAGCTTATCCTGTGCGGCAGCATGCTGCTGGCGTGGCTGATGTTAAAAGTTGTCGCGCCCAGGTACGCCGTCATTGCTGCCATGCTGGTGGGTATCGCCATCGCACTGCTAAAAGGTGACATTGTCACTTATAACATTAATTTATCTCCGGTGATGCCTGAATTCATCGCCCCCCACTTTTCTCTAGCACACAGTATAAGCATCGCATTGCCGCTCTTCCTGGTTACCATGGCGTCACAAAATGCTCCGGGCATTGCCACCATGAAAGCATCAGGTTATTCCTTGCCCGTTTCACCGCTGATTATTTTCACGGGGCTGCTGGCGTTACTGTTTTCTCCCTTTGGCGTCTACTCCATCTGTATTGCCGCCATCACCGCCGCAATTTGCCAAAGTCCGGATGCGCATCAGGATGCCCGGCGACGCTGGTTAGCCGCTGCTGCTGCCGGGATTTTCTACCTTCTGGCCGGAGTGTTTGGTGGGTCGGTAACCGGATTGATGGCCGCTCTGCCGGCAAGCTGGATCCAGATGCTGGCTGGACTCGCCTTGCTCGGAACGATTAGCGGTAGTCTGTATCAGGCATTGCTTCATGAAGCGGAGCGAGATGCTGCCATCGTCACCTTTCTGGTTACTGCCAGTGGTTTGACCTTATTGGGGATTGGCTCTGCGTTCTGGGGATTAATTGCCGGAGGGATATGTTATGCCCTGCTGAGATTATCGCGACGCACGTAATTGCGTTGGTGTCTTGCCCGTCACCTGCTTAAACCGGTTGCTAAAATGGCTTGCTGAACTGAATCCACAAGCCATCGCGATATCCGACAAGCTACGTGAAGAATAACGGACCAGTTGCTGCGCCAGCGCCATACGACGCTGCATAACATACTGGTGCGGGGCCATATTCATCGACTGGCGAAACATTCTGGCAAAGTGGAAATCGCTCAGTGCCGCTTCACCTGCCAAATCGCTGAGGGTCATTGGGTAGGCCAGATGCGCGTCAATATAGGCCAGCACATTGCGCAATGTGGCTGGCGCAAGCCCACCCGTTACCACCGGCGGCCGCCATTGAACGTTGCTGTAATGTTGAATCAGATGCGTCAGCAACAGCGAAGATGCCGCGCTGAGCGTTAGGTGATTAGCCGGCTGCTGCCAGTCATTACCCAGTAAAAACTGGCGATAAACCGCCGTGATTCCCGGATCGCTGCCGAACGTATGTTCGTCCAGCGTGAAGCTGTAAGGGCTTTTGTCCCAAACTTTCTCACCCACTTCCCGTAGATGCGCGTCGGTACAATAAAGATGTACAAAGGAGAGATCGTCACGAATATCCCAACTGGATTCGCTCTCTTTCGGCATCAGGCAGAAGCGATCCGGGCCGCCGCCGTTTTTCCAGCCCCCCGCCGTCTTGTGATAACTCTCGTAGCCATCCGCAACATATAGGCTGAGCGTGTGGTGATCGCAATACTGGGTAATGGTGTCGCGTTTGTTTGACCACGCCGCCAGCTGAATCCCTGAATGTAACGCAACCGACTCATGCAGCACGGCATTATGTTTGCGTAAGTTTTCAAAGGCACCGTAGGGCTGAGACATACCATCACATTCAGAACAGGTTAGCAGGCTTTCAGTCTATATCAGCAACATGTTGTTCACAGCCTCCTTTTCATGTTTGCGAGAAAAAAGCGCAAGATTTTGCAAGTCGACCGCAAACCGATGAAAGCCCCCTACCGCCAGGCGTGACACAGTGTGGGTCTGATTACAAAAATGAGAGAGTTGTATGAACGCACTGTTGTACTGTCTGGTCGTCGTTATTTGGGGAACAACATGGATTGCGATTTATTTGCAGCAAGGCCCAGTTTCTGCGCCAGTTTCTATCTTTTGGCGTTTTGCCGTTGCCAGCTCGGTGATGATCCTTATCCTGCTGTTCAGCGGCAAATTGCGTAAACTCTCCCGACGCGACCACCTGTTTTGTCTGTTACAGGGCGGGTGTGTTTTTTGCTTCAATTTCTGGTGTTTTTACACCGCCGCAGCGTGGATTAATACCGGCCTGGAGTCGGTGATTTTCTCGATGGCCGTGCTGTTCAATGCGGTGAATAGTTTTATCTTTTTTGGGCAAAAACCACCGGTACGCTTTTATTTCGCCGCGGCGCTAGGGTTGACGGGTATCATCACCCTGTTCTGGCAGGATTTGCTCAACAGCGGGTTCAACCATTCGCTGCTGCTGGGTATTGGTTTAAGCGCTCTGGGGACGTTTGGTTTTTCCCTGGGCAATATGATAAGCCTGCGTCATCAGAAAAAAGGGCTTGAGGTGATGACCACCAACAGCTGGGCCATGCTGTATGGTACGCTACTGATCGCCGTCATTGCGCTGGTGCGCGGGGACAACTTCACGCCGCAGTGGACTTTCAGCTATCTTAGCGCGCTGTTATATCTGGCTATTTTTGGCTCGGTAATTGCTTTTGGCGCCTATTTCACGCTGGTAGGACGCATCGGTCCGAGTAAGGCGGCCTACAGTACGCTGCTTTTCCCGCTGGTGGCGCTCACGCTGTCAACGCTGTATGAAGGATACGTCTGGCAGGCTAACGCAATTGCTGGATTAGTGCTGATTTTGCTGGGTAATCTGGTGATGTTTGCACGCCCGGAGGCGTTAATGGAGAAACTACTGTACCGTCGTCGGACGGCATAAAAAAAGCGCACCATCCAAAAGATGGTGCGCTCAGCGTTACTGTTTTTTGTTGACATCAAACATGGAGGCATCTGTCGCCATGTCATCAACAACTTTCTTCAACGTTTCGAACGCCATCGGCGTACTCTCGTTGTTCAGATCCTTGCCTTCACCCTGACGTACCACTTTAATCACCGGCTTATTAGTTGCCGCATCGATCAACTCACCTTCAAAATAGAGGTGAGTATCCATGGTACGGTGACCTGTCGCCATTTGTGTCCCCGCGACGAGTAACGCAACCGGGACCACTTCATAGAACTGCAGCCCTTCCTTGCTGGTTGCAACACCGGTAATTGCGCCACGGAATATCAGGCTACGCGGGCCGGGGGTCGTCACCAGAGGTTTACGTTTACTAATGGCGCTTTTCATTTGCGTATTGGTATAGCTCAACAGTTTATCCAGCACCTGTTGCCCAACCTGAGTCGTTGGTTTAGGAATCGGATAATAGGTTATCGGGTTATACACAATACTGTCATATTTGGACTCATTGAAGTTGGGATCAACCCAACGCAGCACAGGCAGTCCTGTTGCCGATTTAGTTTCCTTCAGACCAGAGTAATCTTTCAAAAAACCTGAATATTTATCTGGCTGCGTTATTTTTGACGCACAGCCTGATAACGCCAGTAAACCCGTAAGCACTGCAACTTTAAATAAAGTTTGAGCACGCATGGAACGATCCCTTAGTATTTGCAGATATGCATCTGAAATAGTAGCAAAAGGAAATCATTTTAGATGTGCGAAAAATGGTAAGCGCCGCACAATTTTATTTCTGCGCTCAGCACAAAAAATGCTGAACGCAGAGCGTGGGCCATCAGCCGATTTTGCGGGCCAGCATGGTCGCAAAACGCAGTTTAATACGATTGCCGTTTTCGTCTGTACGATGCAGTTCGCCCACGTCTTCGTTATATTTCAGCAGTTCCCATCCGCGGTAATAGTCGCGTAATTCCCCCGCTTTAAACGCGAACGGGAAGCCAACGGTGCACGGGAAATCATCGGTATCCATCGCCGCAACGATTAAGTTATATCCACCCGGTTTCGTGCAACGCTGCATATTATCGATAAGCCCCGGAATAGTTTTTGCTTCGAGGAACATCAGCACTACGGTAGACAGGATAAAGTCGTATTCACCATCAAAACTCAACGCATTAAGGTCCGCGACGCTCGCCTGCAGATGAGTCAGCCCTTCGGCTGCTTTGATACGCTCAAGGTTAGCGATGCTCATGGGATTTTTATCCCATGCTGTCACGTCATAGCCGTTTGCCGCAAGGTACAGGCTGTTACGGCCATTGCCGCAGCCCAGGTCTAACGTTTTACCTGGTTTAACAATTTTCGCCGCTTCAACGACATCGGAATGCGTACGGGTTAAATCGTATTTCTCAGTAAAGTAGTTTTCGTCGCAAAGGGTCATTATTTATCCTCAGATTTCAGTAATGCAGCACGCTCCGTGCGGATGAGTAGTTTTCCCTGCATCAGCAATGCAAACGTACGTACCAGTAATAATGCAATGATAAAATTGGTAAAAATAAACAGTGGGATCGACAGCGTATGAAAAAATCCTGATTCGCTGCCGTGTCCCAGATGTAGCCCCGTTGTCGCCAGAGCCGACACGCCAAACGAGAAGCTCCAGAAAGACGCATTAAAGGGCTGAGACAGATACCACGGCATGAGGCGTAGCATAAAAAGAAGTTGCAGCAGACCATAGCCGAACAGCATTTTCGCCAACGTATCGCCCTCGCCGCCATTGACGCTAAGCCAGGCGCTGCAGGCGACCAGCGCAGGCGCCAGTTGAATGCCAAGTGAAGTACGTAATACCGTTGGCAGCTCGCCGCAACTGCGTAAACGTTGCAGGATCACCGGCTCCAGGCTGAGCCAGGAAAATACCCCAGCCCCCAAAAACACCAATCCAGCGTCGTTGAAACCCAACGCACCACAGGCCATTGCGCTAATAAAGTTATTGGCGACAGTCGGCAGATACAGCCCCGGCGTGGTGGCTTCTTCTGGGTGCTCCCCGCGCCATAATCCCGCGGTTTGCCACGCCGCGTACGCCAGTTGGATAACGACCCCAATGCTGAACAAGCCAAGCGCCAGCGGTCGACACCAGGGAACAAAACCAATCGCGACCAGCATGGTTGTGGCCGGAAACAGACTGACAAAGCTACTCATCACCGGATGACGAATCTCCGCCAAAACGCTATGCGGAAAACGCAGTAAGCGACTAAAAAAGGCCAGCGTCAGCAGCCCCCAAATGACCATTGCGAGGATGACCAGACCGTCGCCGATCCAGTGGCTCACAGACCACACCTGGCTGGCATAACGCCACGCAAATCCCATCCCTATGATGCCCAGTACCATGCCAAAATAACCAGCAGGAAGATTGAGGACCTGTTCACTCTGCTTGTTCTTACTCATTTTGTTTATTTTTTAAAGTATATTTGAAATGCATTTTATGGAATTTACGCTGATTTAGCCAGTACGGAAAACTTTGCTACGTTTAACTAAGGTGCGCAACACGGAAATGAGCTATGACCAAATACCGTCTGAGCGACGAACCTCGCTCCTTCAGTTACCAGGATAATGGCAACAAAAGAAGCGTATTACTACGCCAGATAATTGCACTGTTCGATTTTAATGATGTTCCGGCTGGCACGCATGGTGGCTGGATTGATAATGAAGCCGTACTGGCGCAGTGTGGTGATTGCTGGATTTACGATGAGAACGCGATGGCATTTGCGGGGGCAACCATTTCTGGAAATGCCCGCATTACGCAGGCCAGCGTGATCAGAGATGGCGCTCAGATTGGCGATGCCGTATGGATAGATCGGGCTGAAATTAGCCATGGCGCGCAAATACGTGACAATGTCACCATTCAGGATTCTGTTGTACGTGGCGAATGTTTTTTGTCGGGTGATGCACGTATTCTGGGAGGCTCCGAAGTCATCGCCGCTAAAGGGTTAACCCGTGAAAGTGACCAGCCCCTACAAATATATGATCGCGCAACCGTAAACCATTCACGCATTGTGCACCAGGTGCAGATCTATGGCGATGCAACCATTGACTACGCTTTTATTGAACACCGCGCCGAAGTTTTTGATTGTGCTCACATCGAGGGTAATGAGGAAAATAACGTTTGGATCTGCGATTGTGCGAAGGTATACGGCAACGCCCGCATCATCGCTGGTACCGATGAAGATGCGATACCGACCCTGCGCTATAGCTCACAGGTGGCTGAGCATGCAGTGGTTGAAGGTAACTGTATCCTGAAACACCATGTGCTGGTCGGGGGACATGCAAAATTACGCGGCGGGCCACTCTTGCTGGATGGTCACATCCTGATTGAAGGCCACGCCTGTATTCTGGGTGAAGTGCTGATCGAGCATCATATTGAGATAACCGGGCAGGCCCACGTTGAAGCCTTTGATGGTGATGCAATCCATCTGCGCGGGCCAAAAGTGATCAACGGCGAACAGCGTATTACGCGCACCCCCCTCGCCGGTTTATTCTGAATCGCTATCAATGATGCGAGCATAGAGATTCACATCATGGTAATCACCATTGAGGAACTCTGCCTGCTTTAAACACCCTTCCAGCTGAAAACCGTTGCGCAGCGCCACCTGGTTACTTTCCTGGTTATCCACGCGGCATTTAATAATGAACCGGCGGATCTCACCACGTTGCGCATAATGATGAATCAATGCCTGTAGCGACCGTGACATAATGCCCTGTCCCTGATGAACTTCATCCAACCAGTAGCCAATGTAAGCCGCTTTATTCAGCGGTTCTATTTGGTTAAATGAGATAACGCCAACCACTTCATCTTGTTTGAAGATAAGGAACATTTTGGCGTAGCCACGCTGGTGCAACATCATATTCCCCTGCACATTCTTACGCGTATCGTCCTCAGATTCGACAAGCTGCGGCCAGTTCAGCGACCGCTGGAGCCAAACTTTATTTTTGAGCACCAGTTGATGCAAAGGCGTGACGTATTGTTCTTCTACTGCCCGCAGTTCCAGCGTGTCACTGACGGTAATAATTTCTGACATGTTTATCTCCTTTGCGATTGTAAACGGGGGATATCTGACTGGCAGTAGCCGATATTAATCTGTTTAGCACCGAGAATGTCATATTTTTATGCTGTAACAGCAATCACTTAGAAACAATCTCTGGTGCGGAAGCCGTTACTCTGGATGTCCGGTTATCCCATATCTGGATAGGCCGTAATGATGACAACAACACTTTCATTCTATTGCTAAGGAGCAAGCATGGCAGCACCTTTGGGTCGTTTAGCACTTATTCCGCTTTTACTGATTACCGCCTGTCACCAACCCGTCCCCACCACGCAAGCGGGTCCTGTCCCCTTTGCCGTTAACAAACAACAGGTTGTGGATAATACCACGCTGGAAATTTCCCGTAGCGCGCTGGAATATAACATTCATAAAGTTCAGCAACTGCTGGGAGACAAAACCCGGATGTGCGCCATTCTTAAAGGCGATGCGTATGGCCACGATCTCTCACTGGTTACGCCGGTGATGATGCAAAACGGTGTGCAGTGTATTGGCATCGCCAGCAACGAGGAGATTAGCATTGTTCGTCAGTCAGGCTATACATCGCAGCTAATGCGCGTTCGCAACGCGACGGAAAAAGAGATGCGCCAGGCGGCAGATTTTGATACCGAAGAGCTGATTGGCAATCTGGATATGGCTAAACGTCTGAGTGCAATTGCCCACGAGAAAGGGAAAACGATTCGTATCCATCTGGCACTGAACTCTGGCGGTATGTCACGAAACGGTCTGGAAGTCAGCACCGCGGCAGGTCTGGAAGAGGCCCGCGCCATTTCCATGTTACCCGGTCTGAAAATTGTTGGCATCATGTCGCATTTTCCGGAAGAAGATGCGGCGGTGGTAAAACGCGATCTGGCCCGTTTCAATACGCAATCGGCCCAGGTACTCAAAATTACCGGGCTTAAGCGCGAAGATGTCACCCTGCATGTCGCGAATACGTTCGCCACCCTGACCGTTCCTGAATCCTGGCTCGACATGGTGCGTGTTGGCGGTATTTTTTATGGCGATACCATTGCCAGCACCGAATACAAACGCGTCATGACGTTTAAATCCGCAATCGCGTCGGTAAACCATTATCCCAAAGGAAATACCGTCGGCTATGACAGAACCTATACCCTTAAACGTAATTCCGTTCTTGCCAATATTCCGACGGGTTATGCTGATGGCTATCGTCGTGTGTTCAGTAATGTGGGGCACGTATTGATCCACGGCCAGCGGGTTCCGGTGCTGGGTAAAACATCCATGAATACCGTGATTGTTGATGTGACCGATCTACCACAGGTTGCCTCCGGCGATGAAGTAGTGTTATTCGGTAAACAGGGAAATGCGCAGGTGAGCGCAGAAGAAGTCGAAGAAATTAGCGGCGCGCTGTTCACTGAAATGTCGATCCTCTGGGGGGCGACAAACAAACGCGTGATGGTCGATTAACGCCTAAAACAGGAAGGGCTTCCTTTTCTCGCTGGAAGCCCTTTTACACAGTGAGCACAGTACTATTTAGCTCTCACTGACACTCTCTCTTTGCAAAATTTTGAGCAAATCTTCCTTCAGGTGGAGTTTCTGTTTCTTAAGACGAACAATGTCCAAACTGTATCCCCGACCATCCGAACCTTCCAGTCTGGAAATCTCATGATCAAGGCTGTTGTGTTTTTCGAATAAGGACAGAAAACGAGGATTCTCGGATTTCAGTCGGGAAATAAGGTCTCTGTATTCTGGAAACATACTTTCTCCCTGTTAGTGGTAAAGAATGTGTATAAGAAATACACATGATCAGCTTACCCGGTTAGGTCAGGGAAAAATGCGAACAGGATCGAGTAAATAGTGTACAGATTGTTACGATAGAAGTTTCAGCAATGGCTCCCCGGAAGGAGAGCCATCAGAAGAGCAATTAACGCATTTCACGGTCGTCAACGTACTGACGTTTATCCAGCGCTGGCGGGAAATACTGATACAGCCAGGTTTCACTGATGGCATTGCCCTGACAACGCAGGAACATACGCATATCTACCGGATCGGTTGAGTCAGATGTCGGATACCAGTCAAACTGGATCCGGTAGCCATCGATAGGTTCAACGTAGAGGATCTCAATCTGTTTCGCTTCACCACTCGAAAGCGTAATTACCGGTTCAATACCTTTCGGCGCGGCGGCTTTTAAATCGCCACCGACGAAATCAACGGCAAAACGTCGTGCCCATTTTTCCGGGTAGTGCTCGCCCGGCGCCCATCCTTCCGGGAAGCCGCCCATGCCTGTACGGGTCGCCATCACGCGAGCCAGCGGCGAACGCACCGGCGGCTGAGCGCTCCAGTACAGACGGTATTTGAATTCCAGCTCATCGCCAGCTTTGATCTTCTTCTCCGGCTGCCAGAAGCAGACGACGTTATCCAGCGTTTCACCGGTCGTCGGGATCTCCATTAAGCCAATGGTTCCCTTGCCCCACTGGTTACGTGGCTCGACCCACAGGCTTGGGCGCTTGTTGTACCAACCCATGATGTCCTGATAGTGGGAGAAGTCACGATCCAACTGCAGCAGGCCAAATCCGCGCGGGTTGTTATCGGTATAGGCATTAAACTGCAGTTTTTGCGGGTTATTCAGCGGACGGCAGATCCACTCGCCATTGCCTCGCCACATAGCCAGACGGTCGGAATCATGAATTTGCGGGTGAATGGTGTCACACATCCGGCGTTCATTGTTACCACAGCTGAACATGCTGGTCATCGGCGCAATGCCGAGCTGCTTGATGTCTTTACGCGCATAGACATGATTCTGCACATCCATGATCACCTGCGTTTTCTCACAGTGGATCACAAACTTAAACGCGCCGGTTACGCTTGGGCTATCGAGTAGTGCATAAACAGTAAATGAAGTGGCACCCGGTTTAACCGTTTCGAACCAAAATGCGGTGAAGTCCGGAAACTCTTCTTTGCTGTCGGTATACGTATCAACCGCCAGACCACGCGCCGACAAACCGTACTGATAGGTGTCATCTACGGCGCGAAAATAGCTGGCTCCCAGGAAGGACACTACGTCACGACGGGCCAGTTCAGGCGCTTTGAACACGCGAAAACCGGCGAAACCGAGATCAGTTTGCCCTTCCAGCTGTTTGGTATCCACACCGGCATCGTTGTACTTGAAAAGCTCCGGGCGGAAGTGGATCTCACGCGCCATATGCGTACTGTCATCAACCGAGAACATGCGCACGCGGCGACGAAAACCCATGCCCACATGGAAGAACTGCGCATCAAGCTGACGATTTTCAACGTTGTTCCACAGTGACTGTTCTGCGTCGTACTGAATACTGTTGTAAGCCTGCGGCGTTAGTTTAGCCAGCGTATCCGGCAATGCGCGCGGCGAGCCGCCCCAGGGTTTCTGTGCTAAATCATGGGCCATCGATTGCAGAACGGAAAAATCAAAACGTACGGTTTTTCCGTCTGCAATGTCAGACTCTGCCGCATAGGCAGCACGGGAAAAGAGTGATGCAATACCACTGGTTCCGCACACGGCGGCCACTGCCATTGAACCTTTAATAAATCGTCTGCGATTCATGCCTGAAAGTGAGTCCTTCTGGTCGTGTAAATGGTCCCGCGCCGGTCAAAATCTGCGGCAAGAGAGTGCACATTTCTGACCGCCCACTCTAGACAAAATTCATTAATAATCCAATTGTTGGTCGCCGATTATCTGTACAAAATCGAAAATATTTTATGTCGATGAGAACAGGCCGAAATCCATGTAAATTCAGTTAAAGTAAACCACACCGCCGTTTACTGCGTTCTTCTGCCTCCTGATACAACGCAAACTCATCATACACTGCGCAGCCCAGCGCCTGTTCAAAGGCATCGCGGCTGGCATTACCGTGGCTGCGCGCCTGCGTTTCATTACCCAGATTAGACTGGAAAATCCCTGCGGCGCTCACCGGCAAGAAATCTTCGTAGGTGATAGGCTGAGCAACCAGCCAGCCCCGCTCGATGAGCGGCTGCGGGTCGTCATCCGGGCGAATAGCCTGGCGATGCGCTTCGCCCGACGGCGTCAGACGATAACGAAACCAGGCAAGTCCTTGCTGGCGCAACAGAAACTCGCTGTCCGGAAACGCCTTAAACACGTCCTGAAGATGCAACTGGTGCGTCAGGTTATCTTTCCCCGTCCCCGCTTTACTCAACAGTTCGTCGTACAACTCCCGGCCTTTTGGCGTCAGCGCCACGCCGCGCTGTTCGATTTCGCCAAAACGTGCCGTGTGAGTTCCACGCATTTCGCCGGCAAACAACACCGGTTCTTCCAGCGCCTTAAAGCTGGTCTGACGCAGCAAGATGGGCACCTCGCGCCGTGGTGGGCCTTCAATGAGAATTTTCGGTGTAATACCGCACTCCGGCATCATCGACTGTACCCGATCGATATCCAGCGTGCGCGGCGTCAGGTGATTGATATGGCAACCGGGAAAACAGACCACATCGGCAATCAGCCGATGCTCGTTATGCAAGGCATGATACGTTTGTTCATCTACGGTGGCGTGTTGATGCCAACGGAACGTTTCCAGCGCCTCATGCACAAACTCTTGCGCCTGCGCCTGCGTAAAACTGCCGTGCGCATCAAACTCATCCAGCAATTCGTGACAACGACGCGTGAAAATATCACGCTTTGCGAGGATCTCCGCGGCCTGCTGGCGCAACACCACGTTCTCGATTAATTCGAGGCGTAGTAGTGACGTAAATACCCGAAACGGGTTGCGCGAAAGCGAGGCATCATCGATGGGTCGAAACGCCGTGGAATGGACGGGGACGCCGGCCTGGGAGAGATCGTAATAGCTGACCGGATACATCCCCATAATGGCAAACATCCGCCGCAGTGTAGACAACTCCTGCGCAGTACCGACCCGAATTGCCCCATGGCGTTCAACATTGAGCCGCGCCAGTTCATCCGCATTAGCCAATTTTTCATGTAGCGTCGGATTATTTTCCAGTACCGCCAGATTCACATCAGCGACAAGTTCCAGCAACGTGCCATACTGCGGGACTTCCTGCTGGTACATTGCTGACATAGCCTGCGAAAATTGTTCCCGAATCTCATCTGCCGTGATGGTGTTCGCCATAATGTCATGCCTCCAGTGAATATTACCTGGAGTGTAGAGAACACCGCTGACTCCGGTGGGAAGAATTTACAAACTGTGATCCCGCATAAATTCTCCCCACCCACCGGGCAGTGAACTGAAGCTTACTGACGTGGTTTTAAATGACTTTCCAGCCATGGCAGCATCTGTTTTTTACGACTGAGCATGCCTTCGACCTTGCAGGGTTGCGGTAACTCTGACAACTCAGATCCAACGAACCACAGGCTGGTATCGCCAAGATTGATGTCCGTCAGCATCAGTACCACCAGCGCAGCCTGATTTTCCTCAGCATAACGGGTCATCTCCTCGCGGAGATCGTCCAGCACACCGTCAACCTGGCGCAGTGCATACAGCTCGAGTTGCGCCACGCAGACTTTATGCCCATGAATGGTGAACGTTTTAATGTCTTTATGCAGCAGCTCACGGGCACTCATGCCTTCGACGCTGGTTTTGGCCGACAACAGATCACGGCTAAAAGCGTCCAGATCCACACCCGCTTTTTGGGCCAGCTCATCCACAGCCTGGCGATCGTCTGGGGTCGTTGTCGGAGAACGGAGCGTGACAGTGTCACTCAGCGCAGCGCCCAGCAGTAAAACGGCCTCGGCGGCAGATAACTGGCTGCGCTCATCTTCCGTCATCAGTTGCCACAACAGCGTCGCACTGCTGCCAACAGGTTTGACCCAGACCTCTGGAGGAAGACGAGTCACTAATCCGCCGAGTCGATGATGGTCGATGATACCGACGACATTGCTCTCAGACAGCGATTCCGGCCCCTGAGCAGGCTCAGTGAAATCGACCAGCCATACATCAAGATCGGTCAGCGGAAACGTCAGCCGCTCAGGCATTGCCAGCCCTGCATGCGCAAAGATAAATTGCGTTTCGCGGTTCGGTTCGCCCAGACGCCATGCCGTCGCCTGCTGGCCGCGTAAAGTAAGCCAACGCGCCGTCATGGCGGCAGTACAAATGGCATCGCTATCGGGGTTAAGGTGCCCTATTACATGTATCATCAATCAGTGCCTTGTGAAGAGAAGGGTTCAAAAGCCAACAATAACGAAAGTATATCGACTGGACACATTCCCTTCCATGATCCCACCACCCCGCCATGATGCTGTACAAAACATAAGCAAAATAAATCAGTTGTAAGTAAAACACGTTAAATGTTAATAATATTTTGCTATCAAGTTATCAAAAACAAACAACTTCACTTGTCACCAATACGGCTCTGTTTTTAACATCGCTTATGGAAAAAAATGTTCTGTTCAATCAGCGCATTCGCTTGCGCCATCTTCATACCTTTGTCGCCGTTGCCCAACAGGGAACGTTGGGACGTGCGGCCGAAACCCTTAACCTGAGTCAGCCAGCCCTCTCCAAAACGCTGAACGAACTGGAGCAACTAACCGGTACCCGACTCTTTGAACGCGGTCGCCTTGGTGCACAGTTAACATTGCCCGGCGAGCAGTTTCTTACCCATGCGGTAAGAGTGCTTGATGCACTCAACACTGCCGGACAGGCATTAAATCATCGTGAAGAATCTCAGAATGATGTCGTGCGTATTGGTGCCTTGCCAACAGCTGCATTGGGTATTCTTCCGGCTGTCATTGGCTCGTTCCATAAGCAGCAAATGGAAACCACGCTGCAGGTTGCCACCATGAGTAATCCCATGATCCTGGCGGGTTTAAAGTCAGGAGAAATTGATCTCGGCATTGGGCGTATGGCCGATCCGGAATTGATGGTCGGTCTGAACTACGAACTGTTATTTCTGGAATCGCTCAAACTTGTCGTGCGCCCTAACCATCCATTGTTGCAAGAAACCATCACGCTGAGCCGGGTGATTGAGTGGCCAGTGGTGGTTTCGCCGAAAGGAACCGCCCCTCGCCAGCACGCAGAGGCATTGTTGCAAAGTCAGGGCTGTAAAATGCCGTCGGGTTGTATTGAAACGCTGTCAGCATCGCTCTCCCGTCAACTGACGGTTGATTACGACTATGTGTGGTTTGTCCCTTCAGGCGCGGTTAGAGAAGATCTGCGCCAGGCAACGCTGGTGTCATTGCCAATTCCCACCCATGGTGCGGGTGAGCCCATCGGTATTATTACTCGTGTCGATGTGCAACTCTCTCAGGCCGCCCAGATACTTATCGCCGCAATACGCAAAACCGTACCTGTTTAATCGTATTGATGATTGGGTCTGTTATTACCGGCAGGCCCAACCCATGTAAATGTTCAATATATGGACGATAAAACCGTCATAGAACACAGCCAGAAGCTGTATTTTTCCTTACAAGCAAATTAAGCAATACTTATTATCAATGATATCTCTATCGAATAATGGCTGATGAAATCCCCTACTCAAGCTTACATTTAAAAATTTTCTTTTAGAATTCAATGAGACATAAAAAACCAATCCAATTAAGTTAATACCACAATACATCAAATAATTGGTTATTACCTCTAAACAAACTCTTAAAAAACACCAACCACAACTTCACCCGCTATTCAGTCATAATCTCACGTCATATAATCTTTTCACCATTTAATTTGTTATTAAGGAAAATAACGTGAAATTTGTTAATTGTTTAAGTGCCGCAGCGCTTCTGGTCGCAGGGGCTGCTTTTCAGGTACAAGCGGCTGGTTCTGACTCTGCAAACATTGATTTTGCAGGAAACATTACATCATCAACTTGCGATGTCAGTATTGATGGTGTTTCCGCTTCCAAAGAAGTCAAACTGCCAGATATCACTGTTCCTGCGATGCAAGCGGCTGTCAGCAGTCCTGCGATGAAAACCAAATTTCAGATCACCGTTAAAAACTGCGCCACTGAACCAGCGGGCGGTAAAGTAAAAGGGCAATTTTCAACCTCCGGTAATTACAACAGCACCAGCAAAGCATTGTTAAATACTGCAGCAGGAGACAAAGATGCGGGTTTCCAGGTAGAAGATACCGCAACCAGTACCATTATCGATTTTACATCAGCCACACCGCAATCTGAAGCCGCTTATAGTTCCACCAACGGTGCTGAATTTAATTACACCGTCGGTTATATCTATTCAGGCTCTGGTACGCCGACTGCTGGTGTAGTGAAAGCGAATACCACTTTTGTAACAACCTACCCTTAACAAGTTGTATAAGATCAAGAGTAGTTAATAACTCTGCTGCAACTTTTAATTCAAGGTTGCAGCCATTTACCAAGATATAAATGATATGATTCCCAAAAACACATTCAGATTAATTATATTTTCTGCCGCTATTTCGTTTAGCTATTCGTCAGTCGCCAGTATCGTGATTAACGCTACGCGTGTCATTTACCCTTCCGACGCGAAAGAGGCACTCATTAAAATGGTGAATCAGGGGCAACAACCTTTATTAGTCCAGTCCTGGTTAGACGATGGTCATGAAGATGTTGATCCGCAAACCTTAAACGTTCCTTTTATCGCCTCCCCCCCGGTAAGTCGGGTCGATCCTAAACAGGGACTGACCGTACGCTTAAACTGGGACGGTCAAGCGTTACCCACCGATCGCGAAAGCGTGTATTGGTTTAATGCACTTGAAATCCCCGGCAAAAATAAAGATGCCGCCAAATCGAATCAACTGCAGATAGCGCTGAAAACCCGCATCAAAGTATTTTATCGCCCGGCATCCCTTCCAGGTTCGGCGGATGACGCAATCCAACATCTGAAATGGAGCCTTGCTAACCAAGGGAAGCAAATTTGGGCGACGGCCAAAAATGACTCTCCTTATTTTGTTTCACTTGTTGGCGCTAACATCACTTCCCGGGGGAAAAAATACAAAATTGAGCCCGACATGGTCGCCCCTTTTTCCAGCGCCAGCTATGAAGTGAAAACGCTCACCACCTCTCGTCTTGAATCCGTTTCATGGACAGCAGTCAATGATTACGGGGCTAACGTTGACGTAACGGATAAATAAAAAACACGTGCAAGGATTGCTCTATGTCGATGTCAAAACACCGATTAGCGACCTCGGTATGGGTATTGCTGGTTATTTGTCAGACAGGATTTGCTGACGATAATTACATTGAATTCAACGATGACTTTATCTTCAGCAATGCAGGTAAAAAATCGACAATCGACGTGTCACAATATGCACGCGGCAACCCGGTGAAACCCGGTATTTATACCGTCTCCGTTTGGATTAACGGTGAGCAACAGCAAACTGCAAAGATCCAGTTTATTGATAACCACACCCCGAATGCGTCTCCCTGCCTGACTCGTGAGGTGCTCGATGAAGCAAACGTTGATGTAAGCAAACTCCCCACGGCAGATGCGGACGAAGGTGAATCGCAATGCTATATACTGGCGGATTATTACCCCTCATCCAGCGTGAGTTACGATCCTAATTCACAGATCCTGATGCTCACAATTCCGCAGCTGTTTCTCGTCAGCCACCCCGCGGGTTATGTCAACCCCGCACGTTGGGATGCCGGTATTCCTGCTGCAATACTGAACTGGAGCTTCAGTGGCTACCACAGTGAAAACGACGGTAGCGCCTCTGACAGTGGTTATCTGGGGCTCGGCTATGGTCTCAATCTGGGAGCATGGAGGTTACGCTCCAGCGGCGCGCTGAACTGGGCAAAAGACGATAGCGCGACCTGGGACAACTACGACCTCTATTTGGCTCGCGATTTACCCCCTCTCCGGGCACAAATGGAACTGGGCCAGGTCACCTCTCGCAGCGAAGTCCTGGATAGTATCGGCATTAAAGGCGTACATCTGTATAACGACAAACGCATGGATCCACATGACGGTCGCTACGTTCCAGTCATCAACGGCGTGGCTAACAGTAATGCCAAAATTACCGTACGACAGCAGTCGCGCATCATATATGAAACCACCGTTCCCCCAGGTACTTTTGCTCTGAAAGATTATTATGTGGCAATCAACGGCGCTGACCTCGACGTTACCGTGGAAGAAGCTGATGGGTCAAAACGGTTATTCACCGTACCGTATGCCTCTGTTGCTCAGTTAATGACCAAAGGTGAAGTTGACTGGGATTTTGCCGTTGGGACATTAGACAACGATGACAACAGCGATTCTCCCTGGGTGCTCACCACTAACGGTAATTATGGATTGAGCGATATTTTCACGCTGTATGGCGGCATACAGTCAATGGAAGAAGACTATCTGGCGGGGATGCTGGGTCTGGCGATGAATACGCGTCTTGGTGCTATCGCAGTCGATGTTATCCACTCTCGCGCTTCACTTGAAGATATTGGCACTCTGCAGGGGCAGAGTTACCGTGTAAGCTACAGTAATGTGCTGGACGCAACACAGACCAATTTCAGCTTTAGCGCCTATCGATACAGCACCAAAGATTACCTCTCGCTTAATGACGTCATCTCTTTGCAAAATAGCATCGATAGTTATAGCGATGATCACGATACTAACCGTAACGATGCGTATCGCAACAGCTACAGCCATTCCAAAAATGAGCTTCAGGCTAACGTCAATCAACCTATCAACCTTAACGGCGAAGATTACGGTTCATTTTATCTCAGCGGCACCTGGACGAGTTACTGGGGTAGCTCAGACAAAACGTCTCAGTATTCGCTGGGCTACAGCAACACTTTCCGCTCCATCTCGTGGAATATCTCGCTGCAGCGCAGTTATAACGAATGGGGCGATGAAGATGACAGCCTGTACGTTGGGTTGAGTATTCCTTTTGGTAGCAACGCTCAAAACGATCAACCAGCCTTCTCCAGTCTGAACCTCAGCGCCAATAGCGACTTTAGCGGCAACAACGGTTTCACCAGTACGGCCAGCGGCAACAGTAGCAACAATAAATGGAACTACAGCCTCAGCACCACCGCTAACCAGGCCAGTCAGGGAGAAGACACCTATTCCGTCAGCGGATATTCCACCTATAACGGTGCGAATGGAGCAACCAGCGTTTCCGCTACGGTCGATAAAAATCATAACCAGCAGTATTCCCTAAACAATAACGGCGGTGTGCTGTTGCACAGCGGTGGATTGACGCTCTTACCGGGTAATGTCAACGCACAAAGCGCCATCGCCCTTATTGAAGCGCAAGGTGCCGATGGCGCGACCACCACCAATGGATATGGCGAGATTGACAGTGCCGGATATGCAGTTGCCACCAGTCTTTCGCCTTATGCCGAGAATACCGTCGGGCTGGATCTCAGCACCATCAAGGCGGACGTCGAAGTGAAAAACACCTCCGCCGCCGTGGTTCCGCGCGATGGCGCCGTGGTGAAAGTCACCTTCGCTACTCAGCAAGGTCAATCAGTGTTCGTCACGCTCAGACGTAGTGATAACAGTTTCATTCCATTGGGCGCGAACATTCTCAATGAACAGGGAGAATCCGTTGGCGCAATGGGTCAGGCGGGCCGCGCCTTTTTACGCGGTATCGAACAACGTGGCAACCTGAAGGTTATTTGGGGGAGCGACGCGGCAAGCTACTGCGATGTAACCTACCAGATCCCTGACGCACCCGCGATGATCGGAAAATCAATTCGTCTGGAGACGTTAGTTTGCCAGATGCCAGGAGCCGGGAAGTAGCTTATGCGCCAGGTAATGTTTTTTTCTTTTCTATTATGCTGCCCGCACCTCTTTGCAGCGGATGTCGTGGTTAACTTTAAGGCCAATTTGCTTGCGATGACCTGCACCGTCAATATTGTTGTCGGCTCAGGCAAAGCGGTGAACCAAACCATCGATTTTGGTGTATTAACCCGCGCAGAGCTGGAGGCTCAGGGCGCTAATACGCTGAAAAATTTTTCGTTGCAGTACAGCAACTGCACGATTGGCTCCAGTACAAACCAGACGGTTACCTGGATAAAAACGGGAATTAAGGCCTCTTCGTTGTACAGCGGTTATCCAACCGAACTCAAGGGGGGAGATAACGGAGCCGCAGCGGTTTTGTATCGTTCTGGCTCCCCAAATTCTCTGTTGATCCTCAATAGCAGTACGCCGCTTGACTGGACCTCGACTGAGCGCACCAATAAAACCCTGAATCTGGTCTTATCTCTGCGTCCGACGTCTTACTCAACCACCGCGACAAGTGGCACCTTCAACGGTTCGTTGACGTTCACTACCACTTATCAGTAGGAGCCGCCATGAAATTTATCCCAGCAGTCTTATTGCTGATATCCACGCCGCTTTGGGCCGCAATCAGTACCAATACCAATGTATTAACGGTTAAGGCGGAGCTGGTTACCGGTAGCTGTGACATCACCGCCTCCGACGTTAATTTAGGTGATGTGGAGGCGAGTGAATTCGCCGCTGGCGGCGCATGGGCGAACTTATCGGCCACCGCAGTGGGCAACGTACCGACGCAACCGCTGAAGGTCAGCGTACGCTGTGACTCCGGTTCCGTCGCCAAAACGTTAGTACTGAGCTTTAAGCCGCAAAAAGCGCAACTCACTGGCAACCAGATATTCCCGAATGAATATACCGGTCCGATGACTGCGGCTGGAAACGTGGGCGTAGTAGTCTTTGAGGGGAGGACAAGCCCTGCTTATATTAATGTGCTTAATAAAGATAATACTTCCGCCGTCAATATTGTTAACTATAAAGGCTCAACCACCACCTATTCTGATATCACCTTTCAGGCTCGTTTTCAAAAAGTGGACTCAGCAAAAACGGTCACTCCAGGTGGCGTATTAAGTCAGGTGCAAATCAGCGTGAGCTACAAATAATGGATAAACAGCAGGTTAATATGAGTACGATGATTTCACGATCAATTTCTTTAGCGGCATTGCTGTTGAGCGGAATTTATTCATATCAGGTGCAGGCTGTGGAGTGTATTTTTGAAGACATTAATACCAGCACGATAAGCGCGGGAACGTTAGTCGTGAATAGTTATAACCCATCCCGTACAACACCCGTGCTATTGGGGACGCTCAGTGCGGGCAACTATGCTTACTTAAACTGTAGTACAGGTAATGATGGTTCTGATTTTTATGGAAAGTCCACAACAACAAGTGGTACGCAATCCGATAGTTATACCAGTACCAGCGGTAGTACAAAATATAGCTACAATAGAGTTTTTTTTCCAACAAGCATACCCGGGATATATTATAACATTTACATAGCTAATTCTATTAATGCTAATTATACAGCTTATCTTCCATCTAATACGAGTTGGACACGTGAGATCGATAATGCTGCAAATGGAGATTTTCCTGTTGGATTATACATCGAAGTTTGGCAACGTGGGGGGATTTCCTCAATAGGTAATGGTGAAGCGCATCCGGTCATAAATGGTGAAATAGGCAGGTTTAAAGCAGGGGGTGAAAATGTAAGTAGTCAACAGATTATCGCCACAGTAAACGCATCTTCATTCACCGTAAAATTCGCAGCGCCAACCTGCAATTTGTCCGTCTCTCCTGCCACCATCGATTTTGGCGATGTGGGTAATGACAAACCACGAAAAACCTTCACCTTGAAAAATAGCAACTGCGTTAATGCTTCAGGGGTTACCCTTAAACTGACGTCGGCCAAAGCGGCTTATGATAATAGCGGATTGTCTATTCTCGCCAATACCACGACTGGCACCTCAGCAGCGGGCGGACGGGGAGTGGCGGTTTCTTACGAAGGTTCGTCCCGACAATATCTGTCGGCGAATGACACAAATTCTTCAGTGACCATCGGCTTTGGTTCCATCGTAACGGCGAAAGATATCACTATGGCCGGATTACTCACCTGCACCTCCGCCAGCAATAACAGTACCTGCGATGACTACACCCCTGGTGCGTTCACCGCAGCGGGAACGATTAGTGCCACGTACAAATAGATAGTAAATCCGGTAATACAAAGGATCGTATTACCGGATGGCTGGCCTGTCAGAATGTTTCCCAGTTATCCGTATTTACCGTGTTTGATTTTGGCAGTGAAACCGATGGATTAACGGCAGGTGTAACGCGTTTAATTGCGCTTGTCCCGGTTAAACGGAATGTGCCGACGGCTTCCGTTAAGCGTGCGGCCTGCTCTTCAAGAGAGGCCGCAGCGGCCGATGCTTCTTCAACCAGCGAAGCGTTTTGCTGCGTGACCTTATCCATCTCTGAAATCGCCTGGCTCACCTGGACGATACCCCGGCTTTGTTCATCAGAGGCCGCCGCAATTTCCAGCATAATGTCGGTGACGCGTTTTACCGCATCGACAATATCCGTCATCGTATTGCCTGCCGCGACCACTTCTCCGGATCCCTGGTCAATCAGTCGGACTGATTCGCTGATCAATCCTTCTATCTCTTTTGCCGCCTGGGCGCTGCGGCTTGCCAACGTACGCACCTCACTGGCTACGACGGCAAACCCTCGCCCCTGTTCTCCA
This sequence comes from Citrobacter sp. Cpa228, assembly GCF_030333085.1. Lineage (NCBI taxonomy): Bacteria > Pseudomonadati > Pseudomonadota > Gammaproteobacteria > Enterobacterales > Enterobacteriaceae > Citrobacter > Citrobacter sp. Cpa228. Next base: position 178,321 of record NZ_JAOWGQ010000030.1, read on the forward strand.
GCCCGCGCCGCTTCGACCGCTGCGTTCAGCGCCAGGATATTGGTCTGGAAGGCAATGCTGTTTATAACGGCGGTAATTTCGGAGATTTTCTTCGAACTTGTTGAGATATTCCCCATGGTTTTAACCACGCCAGAGACCATCTGACCGCCCCGACTGGCCTTGCCGGAAGCATCTTCCGCCAGCGTGCTCGCATGATGCGCGTTGTCGGCGTTTTGCTTCACCGTAGCCGTCAGTTCTTCCATGCTGGCCGCCGTTTGTTCAATCGCCGCGGCCTGTTGTTCAGTACGTGAAGAGAGATCGGTATTGCCCGCAGAAATCTCACTGGTACCGCGGTAGATTTCTTCCGCCCCCTGACGAACCGTGCCCACCGTTTTCCCCAGCGAACGCTGCATTGTTTGCAGATGACGGCTCAGGCGACCAATTTCGCTGCGCCCGGTTGGTTCCTCCGGCATCGTCAGATCCCCTACTGATATTTGCTCAATGCGCTGGGCCGCGCGTAACAGAGGATGAATAACGGTACGGCGCAGAACAATGAACGTCATCAGCGTCAAGGCCAGCGCCAGAATAAATGCACCCAGCATAAAGGCCATGCCGAGTTGCGTACGCTGGTGAGCCTGCTCACTAAGATGGTTCGCCCTGGCGGTACGAATGTCGATCGCCTTTAACAACACCTTGTTGTAAGCAGAGTCCAGCGGTCTGGCCTGTTCATTTTCATGGTTGATGATCGCCTCGAACATGCCGTTTTTAGCGTACTTCAGCATAGGCTGTAAGCCGTCGATATAGGCTTTGAAATTGGCACTCAGTTCAGCGTCTAACGCCTCACCGGCAGTGGTTTTCACCGCACGCGCCATATAGGTATTAAAACCGTCCTGCGATTGCTTAATACGTTTTTCTGCCTCGGCAATATTGGCTTTCATGTCATCCATTTCAGCAATACGGCTCGCCGCACCAGCATGGATCATGTTGATACGCGCGGTGCGTAAGTGGTTAGAGCTGTTAGATAACCCCATCCGAACCTGAATCTCATCGGTTACATCGCGCTGATCGCGATCGGCCTGCATAAGAAAATAACCTGCCAGCCCGGAACTTAAGGCGAACAGCAGAAGGATGCCACCGAGAATGGAGGAAAACAGCGGAACCAGCCGGATTTGATGCAGAAAGCCCAGTTTATGCTGGGCTTGCATCGATGTAGTGTTGTCCATGACCGTCGACTCTCTTGTAGGGTTTATGCGTGAAAACACGCCCGTTAGATAGTCATCGGCAATCCGGGAAGTTTACTTACCGTGAAAAGCGCCGGATTCGTCACACTTTCACAACATAATTCTAAAAAATTCAGGAAAGTGCCAGCGGAGAAATCCGCTGGCCAATGAATCAGTTATCACCAAAATGGATAACGGTACGGATGGATTTACCCTGATGCATTAAATCGAACGCTTCGTTAATCTGCTCCAGCGGCAGGCGATGCGTAATAAACGGATCTAGCTGAATTTTTCCGCTCATTGCTTCTTCGACCATACCCGGCAACTGGGTACGCCCTTTTACGCCGCCAAACGCGGAACCGCGCCACACGCGACCGGTCACTAACTGGAACGGACGTGTTTTGATCTCCTGACCGGCACCCGCCACGCCAATAATGATGCTTTCGCCCCACCCTTTATGGCAGCACTCCAGCGCCGCGCGCATCACGTTAACGTTGCCGATGCACTCAAAGCTAAAGTCCACGCCACCGTCGGTAAGTTCGACAATCACATCCTGCACCGGTTTATCGTAATCGTTCGGGTTGATGAAATCGGTCGCACCCATTTCACCCGCCAGCTTGAATTTTTCCGGGTTAGTATCAACGGCCAGAATACGCCCGGCTTTCGCCTGTACCGCGCCCTGGATCACTGCCAGGCCAATACCGCCCAGGCCAAATACGGCTACGGTATCGCCTTCCTTCACTTTCGCGGTGTTATGGACCGCTCCGATACCGGTGGTCACGCCACACCCCAGCAGACACACTTTATCCAGTGGAGCCTGCGGGTTAACCTTCGCCAGCGAGATCTCTGCGCAAACGGTGTATTCACTGAAGGTACTGGTACCCATATAGTGATAGATGGGTTCGCCGTTATACGAGAAGCGTGTTGTGCCATCCGGCATCAGGCCTTTGCCCTGGGTAGCACGTACGGCCTGACACAAGTTAGTTTTGCCAGACTTACAGAACTTACACTCACCACATTCTGCGGTGTACAACGGGATCACATGGTCGCCCGGTTTCAGACTGGTGACGCCCTCACCCACTTCAACCACAATACCCCCGCCTTCATGACCGAGTACCGCCGGGAACACCCCTTCCGGATCGTCGCCAGAGAGCGTAAAAGCGTCAGTATGGCACACGCCGGTGTGGGTAATTTTAACCAGCACTTCACCTTTCTTTGGCGGTGCGACGTCGATTTCGACAATTTTTAACGGTTGGCCGGGGCCAAATGCAACTGCTGCACGTGATTTCATTTGTCTCTTCCCATTATTGCGAGGTGATGGTGTTATTTTAGATAAGCACGCAGAAGATGGCCGATTTCAGCCATGCGCACAGCACGCTGGTCTGGGGTAGTCTCCCCGCTGACCAGTTCATCTTTCAGATGGATCTCAACCATTTCGCCCATCAGGCCATTGGATGCGCCGCGCACGGCGGCAATTTGTTGCAGGATCGCCAGACACGGTTCGCCGGATTCCAGCGCGCGCTCAAGCGCATCAACCTGACCGCGGATACGGCGTACACGGGTGAGAATGCGTTTTTTATCTTCAGGTGAATGCGGCATACGCCCTCCAAATACTATAGGGGGGTATACTATCAGAATTTTTATGTAATTGTAAAAAATTGACATCTGTTCAGCATTAAGCGTATCCAGATACCTCCATCAGTTTATCGCTGTTACGCCGCGGGAGGTTGTCGTCAAAAAGATTCAGTTCACCGTACGTATTGGCAACCAACCTGACATGATCAATTTTTACCAATCCATACCCCCAGGCTTACAGCACTAATACTCTCTCACGTCAATAACCACTAAAAGTTAATGGTTTATAAAACAATTTAACCTTACAATAACCATACTTTTTCATGTCTTAAGTTTAAGCTGGAGAAAAAAATGGAGCTCAGCCGGAGGCAGTTCTTTCGAATCTGCGCGGGCGGTATGGCAGGAACAACTGTTGCATCTCTCGGATTCTTATCATCTTTTTCCGTTCACGCGGAAACCCGTCAATACAAACTCTTAAAAGCAAAAGAGACACGTAATAACTGTACGTACTGCTCAGTAGGCTGCGGCATGCTGATGTACAGCCTTGGCGATACAGCCAAAAACGTCAAAGAAAGTATCTACCATATTGAAGGCGATCCGGATCATCCGGTGAGCCGTGGATCGTTGTGCCCTAAAGGCGCTGGCGTGCTGGATTACATTCATAGTGAAACCCGTCTGCAGTATCCCGAATATCGTGCACCGGGTTCGGATAAATGGCAGCGCATTAGCTGGGATGATGCGATCAATCGTATTGCCCGACTCATGAAAGATGATCGTGATGCCAACTTTATTGAGAAAAATGCCCAGGGCGTTACCGTCAACCGGTGGTCCACTACGGGCATGCTATGTTCCTCAGCGGCAAGCAATGAAACCGGGATTCTGGACGGTAAATTCACCCGTAGCCTCGGGATGGTGGCCATCGACTGCCAGGCACGCCTGTGTCACGGGCCAACCGTGTCAGCGCTGGCTCCGACCTTTGGGCGCGGTGCGATGACCAACAACTGGGTCGATATTAAAAATGCCAACGTAGTGCTTATTATGGGCGGCAATGCCGCTGAGGCACATCCGGTAGGCTTTAAATGGGTGGTCGAAGCGCAAACTAAAAACGACGCCACCGTGGTGGTGGTCGACCCGCGCTTTAACCGTAGCGCCGCCGTCGCCGATCTGTATGCGCCAATACGCGCTGGTTCCGACACCGCATTCCTGCTCGGTGTAATCCGTTATCTGCTGGAAAACAACCAGGTGCAGCACGACTATGTGCGCCACTACACTAACGCCAGCCTTATAATACGTGATGACTATCAGTTCGACGACGGCTTGTTCAGTGGCTATGACGACAAAAAACGCCAGTACGATAAATCGAGCTGGTTCTATCAGCTTGACGAACAGGGTAATGCCCTGCGTGATGAAACATTGGCTCACCCACGCTGCGTGTGGAATTTGCTCAAAAACCACGTCGAGCGCTATACCCCGGAAATGGTTAACCGGTTGTGTGGGACATCCGTGGCGGATTTCAATCGTATCTGCGAAATTCTCGCCAGCACCAGCGTGCCGGACCGCACCGCCACTATCCTGTATGCGCTGGGTTGGACTCACCACTCCGCCGGGGCACAGATTATTCGCGCCGCCGCTATGCTCCAGTTGCTATTGGGCAATATAGGCATGGCGGGCGGTGGTGTTAACGCCCTACGTGGCCACTCCAATATTCAGGGCTATACCGATCTTGGCTTGTTGTCAACGAACCTGCCGGGCTATATGCCGCTGCCGTCGGAAAAACAGCCAGACTACCAGACCTATATTTCGCAAATCACGCCACCTGCGCTAGGCGTGAATGAGGTCAATTACTGGCAAAATACGCCGAAGTTCTTTGTTAGCATGATGAAAAGTTTCTGGGGCGACAATGCAACAGTAGAAAATAACTGGGGCTACGACTGGCTACCTAAATGGGATCGCCTGTATGACGTCATGACCCAGGCCGAATTGATGCTCGAAGGTAAGATTAATGGTTACATCGTTCAGGGCTTCAATCCGCTGGCGGCGTTTCCGGATAAAAACAAATCAACGCGCGCGCTTTCAAAACTGAAATATATGGTGGTTATCGATCCGCTGGTCACTGAGTCGTCCAATTTTTGGCAGAATCATGGCGAGATGAACGATGTAAACCCGGCAGATATTCAGACCGAAGTTTTCCGCCTGCCCTCTTCCTGCTTTGCTGAAGAAAATGGTTCAATCGCTAACTCCGGGCGTTGGTTGCAGTGGCACTGGGCTGCGGCAGAACCACCAGGTGAAGCCTTACATGACGGGAAGATCCTTGGGCGTCTGTTTATGCGCCTACGCGAGCTGTATCAACAGGAAGGGGGAGCGAATCCGCAACCCTTGTTGAATATTGCCTGGAATTATAAAGATCCATACGACCCACACCCAGAAGAGATTGCGCGTGAAGCTAATGGCCAGGCGCTTGAAGACCTTTATGATGACAAAGGCCAGCTTATAGCCAAAAAAGGCCAGCAGCTCAGCAGTTTTGCACAGTTGCGCGATGACGGCTCGACCAGCAGTTTCTGCTGGGTCTACTGCGGAAGCTGGACAGAACAAGGCAACCAGATGGCCAATCGCGACAACAGCGATCCGTATGGTCTGGGCTGCACACCGGGCTGGGCGTGGTCATGGCCTGCCAACCGCCGTATTCTCTACAATCGTGCTTCGGCCGATCCATCAGGAAAACCGTGGGATCCCAAACGAGCCCTGCTGCATTGGGATGGCAAAAAATGGGCCGGTATGGACGTAGCCGACTACGGCCAGGCCGCGCCGGGCAGCAACGTTGGTCCGTTTATCATGAACCCGGAAGGTGTAGCGCGTCTGTTCTCCATCGACAAAATGAACGACGGACCATTCCCGGAACATTACGAACCCATTGAGTCGCCTATTGGTACCAACCCGCTGCACCCGGATGTTGTATCCAGCCCGGTTGCGCGTATCTACCATGACGATATCGCCAATATGGGTAAAGCGGATGCCTTCCCGTACGTCGCCACAACTTACTCCATTACCGAACTGTTCCGCCACTGGACCAAACATGCGCTGATCAACGCCATCGCTCAACCCGATCAATTCATCGAAATCGGTGAGGCGCTGGCGAGCAAAAAAGGCATTGCGGCAGGTGATACGGTGAAAGTGATGTCGAAACGCGGCTTTATCAAAGCGAAGGCGGTGGTCACCAAGCGTCTGCAAACGCTGACGATCGATGGTAAGCAGATCGATACTATCGGTATCCCTTGTCACTGGGGCTTTGAAGGCGCTACACGCAAAGGGTTCCTCGCCAATACGTTAACGCCATCGGTGGGTGACGCGAACTCGCAAACACCGGAGTATAAAGCGTTTCTGGTCAACATCGAGCGAGCGTAAGGAAGGGAACTCATGGCTATGCAATCACAAGATATTATTAAACGCTCGGCGACGAACAGCATCACGCCGCCGCCCCAGGCGCGGGATTTCCGTGCTGAAGTGGCGAAACTAATTGATGTCACTACCTGTATTGGCTGTAAAGGCTGTCAGGTCGCCTGCTCAGAGTGGAACGATATTCGCGATGAAGTGGGTTACTGCAACGGTGTCTACGACAACCCGACCGATCTCAGCGCTAAGTCCTGGACGGTGATGCGCTTTAGTGAAACCACCCAGAACGACAAGCTGGAATGGCTGATCCGCAAAGACGGCTGCATGCACTGCGCCGATCCCGGCTGTTTGAAAGCCTGTCCATCCGCTGGAGCAATCATTCAGTATGCCAACGGGATTGTCGACTTTCAGTCCGAGCACTGCATTGGCTGTGGCTACTGCATTGCTGGCTGCCCGTTCAATATTCCGCGACTTAATCCCGAAGATAACCGGGTCTACAAATGTACGCTGTGCGTTGACCGGGTCAGCGTGGGCCAGGAACCGGCCTGCGTGAAAACTTGTCCGACCGGTGCTATCCAGTTTGGCACCAAAAAGGAGATGCTCAATGTCGCGGAAACTCGCGTGGCGCAGTTGAAAAAACGCGGCTATGCCAACGCGGGCATCTACAACCCGCAAGGGGTCGGCGGCACCCACGTGATGTATGTACTTCATCACGCGGATCAACCATCGCTGTACCACAATCTGCCGGATGAGCCAAAAATCGCCGCACCAGTGAACCTCTGGAAGGGGATTTTAAAACCACTCTCCGCCGCCGGATTTATCGCCACCTTTGCCGGGCTGATTTACCACTACGTGGGAGTCGGCCCAAACAAAGAGACGGATGATGATGAAGAGGAGAACGGTCATGAGTAAAAGCAAAATGATTCTGCGCACCAAATTCATCGACCGTGCTTGTCACTGGACGGTGGTAATAAGCTTCTTCCTGGTGTCGCTTTCCGGTATTGCGCTGTTCTTTCCGACGTTGCAATGGCTCACCGAAACCTTCGGTACACCGCAAATGGGGCGAATTCTACATCCGTTTTTCGGGGTGATGATTTTCATCGTGCTGATGTTTATGTTCGTCCGTTTTGTACACCACAACATTCCCGATAAACAGGACCTCCCCTGGATTAAAGGGATCGTTGAAGTACTTAAAGGCAATGAGCATAAAGTTGCTGATGTGGGGAAATACAACGCAGGGCAGAAAATGATGTTCTGGAGCATCATGAGCCTGATTCTGGTATTACTGGTTACCGGCGTTATTATCTGGAGACCCTACTTTGCCCATTATTTCTCAATTGACATAGTTCGTTGGAGTTTGTTAATCCACGCGACAGCAGCCATTGTGCTGATCCACGCCATTCTGATCCATATGTACATGGCGTTTTGGGTAAAAGGTTCAATTAAAGGTATGATCGAAGGGAAAGTGAGTCGACGCTGGGCGAAGAAACACCATCCTCGCTGGTATCGTGAGGTTGAACTTACTGAAGAAAAAGCACCGGAATTAGAGTCTAAATAAAATCAATAAGACCGCTGTTATTCAGCGGTCTTATTCTCTCAATTGTCCAGCGATATGCAGCGGCGCTGCGAGAGCTGAATCAGGCGAATTCAATAATGAACCAACCCTACCCCACGCGCAGCAAATCACTGTATCTCGTGGTATAACGCGGCGAAAGCATGTCTCGCTTCATCGCCCACGGTTGCTGTATCCCTTGTCCGGCAAAGTAGATCGTTCCTTTCCCCTTTTCAGCATTAAGCGTATCCAGCACGTTCATCAGTTTATCGCTGTTACACCGTGGGCGGTTGTCATCAAAAAGATTCAGTTGAGCAACGCCAGAGCTAAAAAAATCCCCCAGCATAACGCCCGCTTTCTGATAACGCAGTCCCGCTCGCCAGATGGCATCCAGGCTGCGCGTTGCTGCTGCAATGATTTCCCGACTATCCTGAGTTGGCGTCAGCAGTTTTATCGACGCGCTGTTACCGTAATAAGGTTCATTCAGAACAAACGGACTGGTTTTGATAAACGTAGAGATAAACCGGCAGTACTGGTGCTCTCTGCGCAGCTTCTCCGCGGCACATGAAGCATAAGTGCAAATTGCCTCTCTCATCGCGTTGTAATCCGTGAGTTTTTCACCAAACGATCTTGAGCAGATAATTTCCTGCTTATCTGGCGCAAACTCCTCCAGCGCCAGACAAGGTTCACCACGCAATTCCCGGACGGTTCGCTCAAGCACGACGTTGAAATGTTTACGAATGAAGCGAATGTCGGTATCCGCCAGCTCGAGAACCGTTTTAATGCCCATAGAATCCAGTCTCTTGCTGATACGGCGTCCGACACCCCAGACTTCATCAACCGGAAGTGCGGCCATCAGCTTACGCTGACGTTCCATATTTGAAAGATCCACGACTCCACCGGTTTGCTCCTGCCACTTTTTGGCAGCATGATTCGCCAGTTTAGCCAGCGTTTTGGTCTGGGCAATGCCAACCCCAACCGTGAGACGTGTTTTCTGTAAAATAGTTGCTCTGATTTCCCGACCAAAATCCGTAAGATCCCGGCAGTTTCGCACGCCCGTTAAATCGCAAAAGGCTTCATCAATACTGTACATCTCCACGCGCGGCGACAACTCCTCCAGAATCGACATCACCCTGCTGCTCATATCCGCATACAATTCGTAGTTCGAACTGAAACAGAACACGCCATAGTGCCTGAACAGATCTTTCTGTTTGAAATACGGTGCGCCCATATTAACACCAAGCGCTTTTGCCTCCGTGCTACAGGCAATGACACAGCCATCGTTATTTGAAAGAACGACAACGGGTTTGCCCTTCAGATCGGGCCGGAATGCCGACTCACAGCTGGCATAAAATGAATTAACATCCACCAGGGCAAACATAATCAGCCCGCGGCTTTAACGATAAATGTCACAACACCAAATATATCCAGCGTGTCCTCGCTGCTAATCATGATCGGCGCGTAGGCGCTGTTCTCTGGCTTCAGCATGATAACTGGGTGTAATTGCAGACGTTTAACAGTGAATTCGCCCTCAATAGCGGCAATAACGATGTCTCCATGGGCAGGCTTTCTGGCGCTGTCGACAATCAGCAAATCGCCCTCGCCGATCCCCGCGCCCCTCATGGAGTCGCCAGATGATTTAACAAAATAGGTTGCGCTGGGATGCCGTACCAGCAGGTCATTGAGGTCAATACGTTTCTCAACGTAGTCCTGTGCCGGAGATGGAAAACCGCAAGGCACAAGATCGCTAAATAGCGGAAAGTGTTTAATTTCGCGGCGTTCCGCAGGCTGGAAAAACAACATGATAATCTGCCTCTCATTAACTGTATTTATATACAGTAGTTTTAATAAGGACAGCGATCAAGTATCAAATGTGGCGAATTGAGTGTTGTTTAACCATCTTGTCGATAAGCTTTTATGATGTCTGGAAAAATAAGCGGCTAAAAAAATGCCCCACATTTGCGGGGCATTACCTCAGGAGCGTTTTCGCGGCATCATGCGCAACAACGTATTGTCCTTCCAGAAATAGTGATGCATCAGGGCAGCAGCAGCATGCAGAGCAATGACAAAATAGCCCAGGTTGGCCAGCGTCACGTGCCAGGACTTCAGCATATCCACTAAATCAAAGTTGGCCTCTGCCGCATGCGGCATAACGATGCCAAATGCAATCCACGGGTTACCCCGGTTGTACATCATCACCAGCCCAATAATCGGCAGCACAATAAACAACAGATAGATAACCAGATGCCCCAGATGCGCCATTCCGGTCATCATCGGTTTCGGTTTTGGCACAATCGGCGGTGCTGGATATTTGAGCCTGACCAGCAAGCGCACCACCATCAGTGTTAAAATGGCAATGCCGCAGGAGACGTGCACCATGTTGAACCCGGGACGATAGCTGCGCGGGAAAAATCCGCGAAACTCCATGGCGCTGTAGGCCACAATGACCAACAAAAAGACCAGCCAGTGAATGCCAATTTGCAGGCCAGAATACTTATTCCCCATAACACTTCCCGAATAAAAACAATAATGCGTCAACATAACGGGCTTTTGTTAAAAATTCATTAAGTTTTGTTCACCCATTTTCAGTCAGTTACGTTTAACCGCAAGAACCGCTATTGCCGAGGATGCCTGTCTGGACTAAGCCTGGTAGGGAAAATATGTCGTACCGCCTCATCCTGACAGGAGAAAACCATGAGTAAAATTGGCATTAACGGTTTTGGTCGTATCGGTCGTCTGGTATTGCGTCGGCTACTGGAAGTCAAAAGCAGCGCGGAGGTCGTCGCTATCAATGACCTTACCTCACCGAAAATCCTCGCCTATCTGTTAAAACACGATTCAAACTACGGCCCGTTTCCCTGGAGCGTCGACTTTACCGAGGACGCACTGATTGTCGATGGTAAAAAAATTGCCGTTTACGCCGAAAAAGAGGCCAAAAATATTCCGTGGAAAACTACAGGTGCGGAAATTATCATCGAATGCACCGGTTTTTATACCTCAACAGAAAAATCGCAGGCTCACCTGGATGCCGGCGCCCAAAAAGTCCTGATATCCGCCCCGGCTGGCGATATGAAAACCATTGTCTTTAACGTCAACGACGACACGATGGATGCCAGCGATCGGATTATCTCTGTCGCATCGTGCACCACCAACTGCCTGGCGCCGATGGCAAAAGCGCTGCACGACAGCTTTGGTATTCAGCTTGGCACCATGACCACCATCCATGCCTATACCGGAACGCAGTCACTGGTTGATGGCCCTCGCGGGAAAGATCTGCGCGCCTCACGGGCGGCGGCGGAGAATATCATTCCCCATACCACCGGGGCCGCCAAAGCCATTGGTCTGGTCATTCCGGCATTGAGCGGAAAATTAAAAGGCCACGCTCAGCGTGTACCGGTGAAAACCGGCTCCGTTACGGAACTGGTTTCGATATTGGGGAAAAAAGTCACCGCTGAAGAGGTCAACAATGCGCTGAAAAAAGCCACACAGGATAATGAATCCTTTGGTTATACCGACGAGGAGATTGTCTCGTCAGATGTCATTGGCTCGCATTTTGGTTCCGTATTTGATGCAACACAAACCGAAATTACCGAAGTGGGCGATCTGCAACTGGTAAAAACCGTTGCCTGGTACGATAACGAATACGGTTTTGTCACCCAGCTTATTCGTACGCTGGATAAATTTATCAAACTCTGACGCAGTACTGGCGGAGGGAAACCTCCGCCAGGTGTAGAGTAAAAACTCAGGACTGCAGATAAACCACTTGCGTTTGCAGATATTCATTCAGACCGTGCTTACCGTCCGCCCCGCCAATCCCGGACTTACGCCAGCCCGCATGGAAGCCCTGCATCGCCTCGAAGTTTTCACGATTAATGTAGGTTTCGCCAAACTTCAGCCCTTTAATCGCCTTCATCGCCGTATTCAGATTCTGCGTGTAAATTGATGAGGTCAGACCGTAGTCGCTGTCATTGGCCATCGTCAGCGCCTCTTCCAGCGAGTCAAATGACACTACCGGTAGCACCGGGCCAAATGTCTCTTCGTGCATTATTGCCATCTCCTGGCGCACGTCTAACAGTAACGTCGGTGGGTAATAATAGCCTTTCCCCTCTATGGCTTTACCGCCTAGTACCACCCTGGCGCCCTCCTGCACTGCGCGCGCCACTTTCTGTTCCACACGTGCCAGCGCAGCCGCATTAATGAGCGGCCCCATCGCGATGTCATTACGCTCGGCCGGGTTGCCAAACTGGACGGCTTTCATTGCCTCTCCCAGACGATTCACAAACTGGTCATAGATGCCTTTCTGGACATACACGCGTTCGGCACAGTTGCACACCTGACCGGTGTTAATCACCCGCGAGTCAACAATTGCCTTCACGGCCAGCTCAAGATCGGCATCATCCATGACGATTGCCGGCGCTTTTCCGCCCAACTCCAGACAAACTTTAGTGATATTTTTAGCCGCTGCGGCCATAATTTTCTCGCCCGCGCCGACGCTGCCGGTCATACTCACCATCGCCACTTTCGGGTTTCCAGCCAGCTCCTGACCGACGGTTTCACCGCGTCCGAGCACCAGATTAAATACGCCGCGCGGCAAACCGATATCATCAACAATTTTGGCAAAAGCGATGGCATTATTCGGCGTGAATTCGCTGGGTTTAATGACAATGGTATTACCCGTCAGCAATGCGGGAGCCAGCTTGCGGGCAATCAGGAAAAACGGAAAGTTCCACGGCAGAATGCCGGTTGTTACACCTAACGCACGCTTAAACAGCAGGATATTCTCACCCGGACGATCGCTTTGCAGGATCTCGCCTTCATAGCGACGCGCCCATTCCGCCATATAATCGATGTAGTCGGCGGTAAATGAGACTTCAACCTCAGCCAGCTGCTGTATTTTTCCACCTTCCGCCACAATCAGCGTACTAATTTCGCTGGCGCGTTGACGGATGCCCGCAGAAATTTTGCGTAGCCAGTTTGCGCGTTCAATAGCAGGCAGGGCTTCCCATTGCGGCTGAGCTCGCTGTGCGGCATCGATCGCTTTACGCGCATCTTCGGCACGGCCATCGGGAATACGTGAGATCAGCTCTTCCGTGGCCGGATTGACGACATCAATCCAGGCGTCATCGTGCCAGGTCACAAACTGCCCATCGATATACATAGGATGTTGTACGGGTACTGACATGCGGCTCTCCTGTGATTGATTTGTTTTTAACAAGTAAAACTATTGTTAATTAATACCAATCATGCATGACGCATTACTGCTGGAATAGTCGTTCTGTGAGCCACTTCATAAAAGCATCTGGCAACATCATGGCGAAGAGAAAAAACAGGCAGGATTTATGCCCGTTTGCGACAAAACATTCACAAACGGGCGGCAGAGATTACAGCGATCGGCTCGCCAGCAAGTCAGTCAGCGCCGTATCGTTTTGCAGATGCAGCCATGCATCCTCAACATTCTGCGGAATATCAACATGGGCGATAAAACCACGACCACGAGGGCCATAGCCGGTTGCATCATCGCGCAGCCTCGGCAATTCGCCGGTAATCAATGAAAGATAGCGATCCACAGACCACAGCCCCTCCGCAGCCGGCGCGAAATCCACACCACCGTTCTGTAGAGTCAACTCAGGGATAAAACCGGGAAAACTCAACCAGCGCGGTGCCTGCAGATCATCACGGGTTACACGCTGGAATGTCGCCATCGTGCGGCGTTGCATTGTAGGGTCCTGCACCACAATGACCGTGTGAATATTTTCTATCGCCTGGTTCAGTAAGGCACAGCTAAAGCGTGCATTCTCACCACAGTTTGTTGACTGGTCTTCCACCCAAATCGTCTCACCCGGAATTTGCCAGAACTGGTGCGCAATATCAGCCAGGATCGCAGCTTCTGCTCGTCCGCTGGTGCGGATGATGTTATAGCGAGGATGCTCTGCAATCGCGTCATACAGAAAGCGCGTAGAATGACCGATGCCACCGCTAATCAATAAGGGAACCTGTTGTTCTTTCGCGATCCGACAAGCGGCGTCGATGGTCGGAATAACCGCGTTGCCCGCCAGAATCACGCAGTCTGACTGAACGGTGATGTTCTCCATAAAATCATTCTGCGCCAACCATCGCCCTACGGTATTTATCGCTGCAAGGGTGGCTGCGGAAAGTATCGGGAACTGACTCATACTCATAACTCCTGGTGTTTATTCTTTACCGGGTACAGATGCCGGATGACGGCTATGCCTTATCCGGTCTACGGCACCACCACGCGTTAGCCTGAAATCTGCTCCATCGCCTGCAGAATACGTTTATCGGAGATCGGATATGGCGTGCCGAGCTGCTGGGCAAAGTAGCTGACTCGCAGCTCTTCTATCATCCAGCGGATCTCTTTGACATCATCATCTTCACGCCGCGCGGGCGGCAGTTTATTGAACCACTGCTGCCAGGCCTGCTGCACGCTATCTACTTTCAGCATCTGCGCCCGATCGCGGTGCGGATCAATCGCCAGTTTCTCCAGCCGTTTTTCAATGGCCTGCAAATAACGCAACGTATCGCCCAGACGTTTGAAACCGTTGCCGGTGACAAAACCACGGTACACCAGCCCACCCATTTGCGCTTTGATATCCGAAAGCCCCAGCGCCATGGTCATATCCACACGCCCTTTCAGACGTTTGTTGATGTTAAATACCGCCGTCAGGATCTGTTCGACCTGCTTCGCAATATCGACCACCGTGTCATTCAGCTCAGCCCGCACTTTTTCGTGCAACGCCGCAAAGCCCTCTTCCGTCCACACCGGGCCGCCGTTAGCGTCGATAAGCCTATCCACACCGCAGGAAATACAGTCGTCAATCAAATCCAGCACTTTGCCATACGGATTAAAATACAGCCCCAGCTTGGCTTTGTTGGGCAGTTTCTCGTGTAAGTATTTGATAGGTGATGGAATATTCAGCAGCAACAGACGGCGTAAACCGCACCACATCGCCTGCTGTTGCTCCAGCGGATTATCAAACAGTTTGATGGCAACGCTGTCACGCTCATCCACCAGCGCTGGCCACGCTTTCACTTTATAGTTACCGCGTTTTTGCTCGTAACTTTCCGGCAGTTGACCAAAGCTCCAGATGTGCAGACCGCTCTGTTCAATACCGTCATCCGCCACTGCAGACAATGTTTCCTGAACTTTGCCCTTCAGCGCATCTTTCAGATCCTGCAGTGAGCGTCCTTCCTGCAGCTTCTTGTTCTTATCATCCACCACCCGGAACGTTATCTTCAGATGATCGGGCACCTGATCCCAATGCCAGTCTTCACGGTCAACGGTGACGCCGGTCATCCGGCGCAGTTCACGCTCCAGCGAATCCAGCAGCGGCAGTTCCAGCGGCGTCACCCGGCCTAAAAACGCTTCCGCATAGTTCGGTGCCGGCACAAAGTTGCGTCGGACCGGTTTCGGTAGCGACTTAATCAGCGCGATCACCAGTTCACGACGCAGCCCCGGGATTTGCCATTCAAAACCGCTCTCTTCAACCTGGTTTAGTAACGGCAGCGGAATATGCACGGTCACGCCATCCGCATCAGCGCCGGGTTCAAACTGGTAGCTTAACCGCAGTTTGAGATTGCCCTGATGCCAGAAGTTTGGGTAATCCAGCTTGCTGATTTTCTCCGCGCCCTCTTTGATAAGCATACTTTTTTCAAAGTTGAGCAGATCCGGTGTCTCGCGGCTGACTCTCTTCCACCAGCTATCAAAGTGGCGGGCGGAAACCACATCATGGCTGATGCGCTGGTCGTAAAATTCAAACAGCGTCTCATCATCGACCAGAATGTCGCGACGACGTGATTTGTGCTCTAACTCTTCCACTTCCGCGCGCAGCTTGAGGTTGTCATGGAAAAACGCATGTCGCGTCTGCCAGTCACCTTCCACCAGCGCATGGCGAATAAACAGTTCACGCGATAGTGCAGGATCGATCTGGCTGTAGTTCACCTTACGGGCGGCTACAATCGGTAAGCCGTAAACAGTGACTTTTTCTGTCGCCATCACTGCCCCCTGGGCACGCTCCCAGTGCGGTTCACTGTATGAACGTTTGATCAGATGCTGGGCAACCGGCTCCACCCACTCGGGATCGATGCGCGCGGCAATACGTCCCCACAGGCGGCTGGTTTCCACCAGCTCCGCCACCATTGTCCATTTCGGCGGTTTTTTAAACAGACCAGAACCGGGGAAGATCGAGAAACGGGCGTTACGCGCGCCGGTAAATTCCTGTTTATCGGCATCTTTCATCCCGATATGCGACAGTAATCCGGTCAGCAGCGCAACGTGGATTTCCCGATACTCAGCAGGTTCACTGTTGACCGGAATACCTAACTCTTTCACCACCTGACGCAGTTGCGTGTAGATATCCTGCCATTCGCGCACGCGCAGATAGTTAAGGAAATCAACCTTACACTGACGGCGGAACTGGTTCGACGACAGCGCTTTTTGCTGCTCGCCGAGATAGTTCCACAGGTTCACAAACGCGAGGAAATCAGACTCTTTGTCGTGGAAACGGCGGTGCTTCTCGTCGGAAGCCTGCTGCTTGTCCATTGGACGCTCGCGCGGATCCTGAATGGACAGCGCCGAGGTAATGATCATCGCCTCACGTACGCAGCCATGTTTTTGCGCTTCCAGCACCATGCGCGCCAGACGCGGGTCCACTGGCAGTTGCGACAGCTGACGACCCAACGGCGTTAACTTATACGCGGTTGCCTGTTCATCGGTGGTTATCGCCCCCAGCTCTTCGAGCAGGCGTACCCCGTCCTGAATATTGCGTTTATCCGGTGCTTCAACGAACGGGAATGCCGCGATATCACCCAGTCCCAGCGCCGTCATCTGCAAAATAACGGATGCCAGGTTGGTACGCAGGATCTCCGGGTCGGTAAACTCCGGCCGCGACAAGAAATCGTCTTCGGAATACAGACGAATACAGATCCCTTCCGAAACACGACCGCAGCGGCCTTTACGCTGGTTGGCAGAAGCCTGCGACACCGGTTCAATCGGCAAGCGCTGAACTTTGGTGCGGTAACTGTAGCGACTGATACGCGCGGTGCCCGGATCAATTACGTATTTGATTCCCGGCACGGTCAGCGAGGTTTCCGCCACGTTGGTCGCCAGCACGATACGGCGACCACTGTGCGACTGGAATACACGGTTCTGCTCACTGTTTGAAAGACGCGCATACAGCGGCAACACTTCGGTGTGGCGTAAATCCAGCTTATTCAGTGCATCGGCGGTATCACGGATTTCACGTTCGCCGCTCATGAAGATCAGAATGTCGCCCTGACTTTCACGGCCTAACTCATCTACGGCATCAAAAATCGCCTGCAGTTGGTCACGCTCGGTGTCATCTGCATCTTCAACAATCGGGCGATAGCGTACTTCTACCGGGTACGTTCGGCCGGAGACTTCGATAATCGGCGCATTATTGAAATGCTTTGAAAAACGCTCCGGGTCGATGGTCGCCGAAGTGATAATAATTTTTAGATCCGGACGGCGCGGCAGGAGTTCTTTCAAATAGCCGAGCAGAAAATCGATATTCAGACTGCGTTCATGCGCTTCATCGATGATGATAGTGTCGTACTGCATCAGCAGTCGATCCTGCTGGATTTCCGCCAGCAAAATACCGTCCGTCATCAGCTTAACCATGGTGTTATCGCTGACATGATCGCTGAAACGCACTTTATAACCGATACAGCCGCCCGGCTCGGTTTGCAACTCTTCCGCAATACGGTTCGCCACGGTGCGCGCAGCCAGACGACGCGGCTGGGTATGACCGATCAGCCCTTTCAACCCGCGCCCCAGCTCCATACAGATCTTCGGTAACTGGGTGGTTTTACCTGAACCGGTTTCCCCGGCAACAATCACCACCTGATGGTCGCGAATGGCGTCCAGAATATCCTGCTTTTTCTGACTAACAGGCAGGTTTTCCGGATAGGTAATTGTCGGTCGAGCGGCTTCACGCAGCACAACCTTACCGGCTGCCTGGTCAATCTCTTTTGCCATCTCCTGGTAAATGGCCTGTTGTGCATCAGGATTTTTAACCTTCTTCACGCCGTGCAGACGGCGGGCAAAGCGCTGTCTGTCGCGCAGCATCAGTGAGTCCAGCTGTTGCTGCAGCATGTTGAAGGTTAATTTTTGTTGTTCTGTCATAGCGTTAGAGGGCAGTGCTCTGCCGGGTTAAATCTCTTGTAGATGATAGGTATAGAGTACCACATCGGCGCTTTTCATGTGTTGTTCAATAATTTCGAACATAGGATTCGATATATTGCGCTATCACTGCGGCAGGATTGTGAATAAAGTGTCAACAAGCAACGGGGCACATCCCCTTCAAACACATAAAAGGAAACACCCATGAGCAAGGTATTAGTTCTTAAATCCAGTATTCTGGCAGGGTACTCTCAGTCTGGTCAGTTGTCTGATTATTTTGTTGAACAGTGGCGTGAAAAGCACTCCGCTGATGAAATCACCGTCCGTGACCTGGCTGCAAATCCTGTTCCGGTGCTGGATGGCGAGCTGGTGGGTGCGATGCGCCCGAGCGATACGCCGCTGACGCCACGCCAGCAAGAAGCGCTCGCGCTGTCCGATGAACTGATCGCTGAGCTGAAAGCGCATGATGTGATTGTTATCGCCGCGCCGATGTATAACTTCAACATCCCAACGCAACTGAAAAACTACTTCGACCTGATTGCCCGTGCAGGCGTCACCTTCCGTTACACCGAGAAAGGCCCGGAAGGTCTGGTAACCGGAAAACGTGCTATCGTGCTGACCAGCCGTGGTGGTATCCATAAAGATACGCCGACCGATCTGATCACCCCGTATCTGAATGTGTTCCTGGGCTTTATCGGTATCACCGACGTGAACGTCGTGTTCGCGGAAGGTATTGCTTACGGTCCGGAAGTGGCATCAAAAGCACAGTCCGATGCGAAAGCCGCTATCGACAGCGTCGTCGCTGCCTGATGATAGACCCTCTCACTATCCGGTGGGAGGGTACTTACTTCTTTGCCTGCACTCGAACCTGTTTGCCGTGAATGCGGTTAATATCACGCCAGATGGTTGCGTAATCCCTGCACTTCGCCAGATTTTCTTCCCAGCAATGCTGTAAAAATTGTTCCCGCTCGGCGACATCCCGACTTAATAGCTTGAATACCCAACGATTCCAGACATACCACTTGAGAAGCCACATGATTTCACCCCAGGACGCTACCGGAGGGGAACTATATCAACATCGATATCATGCAGTGTGGCAACTATTGCGATGTCGATGAATAATTCATGTGATGCACTACTTGTCAGCGCCTGCTCAGAAATGAATTATTCTTTCCTTAACCATTTCCCATTTATGCCCTGTACATACTCGCCGGGTTTGGCGCGAGCAACCAGTTTTTGTCCGGCCATTTTCGCCACTTCATCAGCCGGAATATTATTGCTCTCAGCCAGTTGCTGATAGCTGGCGTTGCGCGCTTTATTAATTTCACTCACCAGTGTCTGCGTTTCGGCATCGGTTTTCAATGCCACCAGATAACCATTAAGCGTTTCTCCAACCCGCCCCTGGGTTCTGGCTTCACTCAAGGTTAACGCCCACACATTGCCGCTGAATAAACTCAGAGCGACCAGGATCACTGCAAGCTGTTTTTTCATCGTAACCTCAGAACAGATCGCTGCGCGATTTCAACAAGCTCTCAACGTCTTTATCGACTTTGATATGGATCTCGTGTTCGATTTTGACGTTCATATTAATCGTGATCGGTTCTTTTGGCGCAGCCACTTCGATTCTGGGTGTGCACCCGACCAGCAGAGATGACGCCAATAGACCCAGCATCGCAGCTATCGTTTTCATTGTTGTTCCTCACATTCCTTGCCTTCCGGGCAATGGTTTTCCGGCAACGCTGCATTTTGTTCAAGCCATGCCTGTAAATTGTCGCCAAAACGCAAACTGCGCCATAGCGTAAAGACGTTTTCCTCGTGGGTGTAATTCAAATTAACCGTTCCCACTTTACCATCCACCCGACTGTTGCCAGTCACCGTTGCCTGCATGGTTAAAACACCGAGGTTATCCAGATTTATTTTCGTCCAGGAATGACTTATTTCCATATAACGCAGCCAGTTAATGGCCGCACCCGCCGCCATATTATCTTTGACGACGGCATCCGCCGTGTCCTTATCAATACGCAGCGTCATGGGGCCGGGGTTGGTCAGCCAGCCGTCTTTAATGATCCACTTTTCGTTATCCAGCCATAACGGCAACGCACCGCTAACCGGGCCAGACATGGCGAATTGTTTGGGATTAACCGCGCTGATAAGCTCGCTGGAAGAAATATTCTGCACCCGCAATAATGCTGGATCGTGCTGCGGCATCCGCAGTTGCTGCATGATGACTTTGCCCCCCAGCAGTTCGGCGCTGACATCGCTTAACAGTAACGGATTGTCTTCACTCCAGGGATACGCCCCCTGCAGATCGGCGGCGATATTTTTCACCGTCACCTGATTCACCACTTCCGCGATACGCAGCGAAATAGGCCCACGCGTACCCAGTTGCCACGCACCTTCACTAAATCGAAACGGCAACACAAAATCGACGCCATTGATTTGGTTATCAGGCATCCAGGCGCTACCGCCTTTTAATACCCCATGACCGCCCGCTTCAAACCCCTGATCCGAGGCGGCCGAGAACGCAACCTGCGCATACAGTTCACCTTCGCGTAGCTTCATTTTCCAGTCAGGTGGGATGAGCGGTTGGAAAACGGTGAGCGATTGTTTTGGCCACCAGGCCTGACCGCGCAGACGGATCCCGTCCCACCGGCCATTAAGCTGTACGGGCCCAATCGCCCCCGCGTGAAGCTGGCCTTTGAACTGGAAAACCGTCGGGTCGGTACCTTCCACGCTAAATTTCAGGGTTGATGGCGGTAACACGCTTCCCCCAGTGAAGATGGTGTTCCCGGCGTCCAGCGACAGCGCACCACTGAATGTCGGTTTGCTGGCATCCCGTACCCACACGATCGGCTCATCCATCATCAGACGCGGATTTTCCACCTTCATGGTGCCGTATTGCAGTTGGTCAAATCCGGTCGAGAGGTCGAAAAGTCTCAGGGTGTTGTCGTGCCACTCCCCTTTGCCCGCGACATCCCAAAGCGCATGCATCGGTGTAAAACTGCCTTTGCCCCAATACCGCCACTGCCAACGACCGGCATCAGGAAGAAAATCATTTGCCAGACCATCAAGGTGCAACTCAAAGCCACCCATCTGATTCTCATGCGCCCGTAAAATGGCCTGTAGACGCCCATCCACACCGCGCTGTGTCACTTTAACGCCAGCCAATGGCCAGCGAATTTCGTCTATATCCAGTGAGTCAATCACCCGTCCACGCGAGCGCAGCAGCGCCCCTGGCTCGAAAGCGAGTTGCGGATCGGTCAGGCTTCCGGTAAGTCTGGCGGGTAACTTCGCGTAGAAGATCAGGTCATCCTGTTTCGCCTCGCCGATCAACTGTAACGGCATATCGCTACTATCCACACCGAGCCTACCTGGCCCTAACGTTAATACGGCGTTTCCTTTACCGGCATCGCCTTGCGTCAGAATGTTCAGACGCCCGCTCACCACCGCATTTTCCAGCCCGGCCTGCCAGTTCTCAACTTTCACACCCAACCGCCCGCTGAGCGGGAATCCTTGATAAGGCCAGTTCCAGCGACCGTCGCTAATGGTGAGTTGCTGACGGGTTATTTCCCACGGGAGATCGAGTAGCGGATCGACATTATCCCGCGCCATGACGATCAGTTGTCCGCTGTTTTCTTGCCACTCAAGTTCGGCGTCAACCAGCGTTGGCTCCTGCGGCAAGCTCAGAGTAGCAACCGCATGCCCGCTCACCGGTAGTCCATCAGGAACCAGCGGCATAGTAAATTCACCAACCAGTTTTACCGGCGGCTGCCCTTCAAATGCTGCAACATCCAGCTCATTTACCGTCAGATTTTGCCCGTGCAGACGCCCCTGAAATTTAACTTTTTCACCCTGGTAGCGCAGCTGCTGGGTAGAGGGCGTTAGCGAGAGCGATAGTTTCCCCTGCCACTCCTGCCATGGAGAGAGAATAACGTTGTCGATGTTAATCCAGGTATTGGGTAGCATCGATTGCCATTCAGCCAGCGTTTTTGGCGCTACCGGCGAGGGTTCTGCCTGCGGCAATTTGGCCAGGCAAGCCGAGTCGAGCTCAATTGTCCCAACATTAAGCAACCAGCGGCTGGGGTGAGAGAGGTCTGCCTGAGTAATGCGCGCTAGCGGGCAATCATCGACCAGATAGCGAAGTTCCGGGATATGCAGCCCATGCCGTGTCAGCCGTGGGCTCTCATCCAGCGCGATGCGCGTGCCGACAGGCAACCAGACGCCCACCAGCGTGGGAACCCACAGGCCAAGCGTCATGACCAACGTCAGCGGCACGAGAATCAATAATAAGAGAAGTGCCAGAACGGCTTTATATTTACCCTTCATGGGTAGTTAATATCCTGATTTAGCGAAAATTTAAGCCGGTTTAGGCCAGTATTGTGGCATGTTTAGCTAAACATGCCCACCTTAAGAATAGATCCCATTGAAATATATGTAATATTTATAGGTTGTGAGTAATAAAAAATAGTGGTCTCTCAGTGAGATACCCCTGTACCACATCCGTCAGTAGCGCAGAAAACCGACCATTTTTTCGCCCTATTAGCCCTATGCCGTGCCTCATTTCTGGTGAAAGGCAATGCCCAATAATTTGTCGAGCACAATATTAACCAGCGAAATAGCAATCTTCTCAACCTGAGCTCTTGCTGCAATTTCCGCCGTGTTTTTATATTGTCGCAGCAGTTGATCTCTGGCGTAGAGCAACGCCTCCAGTTCACTGTCACTCAGTTTTCCCTGCCCACGAAGACGCAGCCGGTGATGCTGCCAACTTACTGATTTAGTGTATGATGGTGTTTTTGAGGTGCTCCAGTGGCTTCTGTTTCTATCAGCTGTCCCTCCTGTTCAGCTACTGACGGGGTGGTGCGTAACGGCAAAAGCACTGCCGGACATCAGCGCTATCTCTGCTCTCACTGCCGTAAAACATGGCAACTGCAGTTCACTTACACCGCTTCTCAACCCGGTACGCACCAGAAAATCATTGATATGGCCATGAATGGTGTTGGATGCCGGGCAACCGCCCGCATTATGGGCGTTGGCCTCAACACGATTTTACGTCACTTAAAAAACTCAGGCCGCAGTCGGTAACCTCGCGCATACAGCCGGGCAGTGACGTCATCGTCTGCGCGGAAATGGACGAACAGTGGGGCTATGTCGGGGCTAAATCGCGCCAGCGCTGGCTGTTTTACGCGTATGACAGGCTCCGGAAGACGGTTGTTGCGCACGTATTCGGTGAACGCACTATGGCGACGCTGGGGCGTCTTATGAGCCTGCTGTCACCCTTTGACGTGGTGATATGGATGACGGATGGCTGGCCGCTGTATGAATCCCGCCTGAAGGGAAAGCTGCACGTAATCAGCAAGCGATATACGCAGCGAATTGAGCGGCATAACCTGAATCTGAGGCAGCACCTGGCACGGCTGGGACGGAAGTCGCTGTCGTTCTCAAAATCGGTGGAGCTGCATGACAAAGTCATCGGGCATTATCTGAACATAAAACACTATCAATAAGTTGGAGTCATTACC